>DATICR010000231.1:0-6168 GCA_035456745.1 Ignavibacteriaceae bacterium | reverse complement strand
GCAAGCCAGAAACGATTATGCATATTATAATGATGGATTGCATAATGTGTCATATCATAACCAAGATATCCTATTAAAAATCCTATAAAAAACGGTGCAGTATAAATATCATTCAAAATTAATCGGAAGAGAAAATAAAATATTATTGCCAGGGGAATACTGACTGACGGAGGCATAACAAGTCTCCTTGAATCATTGGGATAATCGTGATGCACTCCATGAAACATAAAATGAAGTCTGGCACCAAATTCAGATTTAGGTTCAAAATGAAAAATGAATCTGTGGAGTGTATATTCTGTTAAAGTCCAAACAACTATCCCGAAAAAAGTTAGAGATATAATTGTAACTGCATTCAAATAAAAATCAAAAATTGACCGATACAAAAAGTAAAAGATTATAGGTAAATAGATGAAAAGCGGAACACTAAAATGCACTCTTGAAAATGATTCCAGAAAATCATTCTGGAACATTCTGACAGTTTCATCTTTATTTGAGACGAATTTTTTAGCCATTTAAATAATCCTCAGTTCTTATTAGTACCTGCATAATTTATCTAATTTAATAGCGGGAAATTAATAATTTCAACTTGCTATGCAAAATATATTTGTGAAGTAAAATACGCATATTGGCTTTCCCGGTATTTTTAAGCATCATTTTCAATAAAAAACTCATTTAAAGCTTAAAAAAGATGAATTAGTCCTTAAATGAATTTTATTTTTACTTTTATTATTTAATAATGAATAAAAACATTTGAAATTAATTATTAAAGTTTTCATATTCTACTTCAAATTTTTATTGAAATTGTAATCTGGAGGTAAAATGCCGGCTAACGGAGAACGGGAACAATGGGGCACTAAAATCGGGTTGATACTCGCTGTTGCTGGAAATGCGATAGGACTCGGTAATTTCCTGAGATTCCCGGTACAGGCAGCACAAAACGGCGGTGGCGCATTTATGATCCCATATTTTATCTTCTTTTTGATACTCGGTATCCCCCTGATGTGGATAGAGTGGGGTATCGGCCGATATGGAGGAAAATTTAAGCACGGGAGCGCACCTGGAATGTTTGATGTGATATGGGATAATAAGCTTGCCAAATATTTCGGTGCATTGGGCTTATTTATATCTATGACCATCCTGATTTATTATACTTATATAGAATCATGGACGTTAGGTTTTAGTTTTTTTTCTCTTTCACAATTGTACTTCGATGAAGGTACGGCCGGGTCTATGAGGAATTTTCTGTATAGTTACCAGGGAAGAGAAGTTGGAACACATTTTACAAATTTACTTCCGGCTTATATTCTTATGCTTGTGACTTTCGGCCTCAATTTCTGGATATTGTTTAAGGGAATATCCAAAGGAATTGAGAAACTTGCGAAGATCGCCATGCCCCTGTTATTTCTATTCGGTATCGTGCTTGCAATAAGAGTAATAACTCTTGGTACACCAAATCCTGCTCTACCTCAAAATAGTGTGGAAAATGGATTTGCTTTTATCTGGAATCCTGATTTTTCAAAACTTTCTAATCCTTCTATCTGGCTTGCAGCAGCTGGACAAATATTCTTTACACTTTCAGTCGGGATGGGGACGATACACGCATATGCAAGTTATTTAAAACCTAACGACGATATTGCCCTGTCGGGATTAGCCACTTCAGCTACTAATGAATTCGCAGAAGTTATTCTCGGCGGCTCAATAGCTATACCGGTCGCTGTTGCCTTTTTTGGCCTGGATGCAACAAAAGCTTTTGCCCAGGGAGGGGCTTTTGATCTTGGTTTCGTTTCTATGCCTCTGATATTTTCTAAAATACCTCTTGGGGCTTTATTCGGATTCCTCTGGTTTCTGCTTCTATTTTTTGCTGGCATAACTTCTTCTGTTGCTATGGGACAGCCGGTGGTGGCCTTTCTTGAAGATGAATTTGGCATGGATAGAAAAAAAGCAGTAATGACATTGGGAATTACTGTATTGATAGCAGTTCAGTTCGTGGTTTTTTTCCTTAAATTCGGTTTTTTGGATGAAATGGATTACTGGGCGGGTACTTTCGGATTGGTTGTTTTTGCATTAATTGAAACAATACTTTTTATGTGGGTATTCGGTTCTGATAAAGCCTGGTCGGAAATGAATGCAGGGGGAGATTTAAAAATACCACGGATTTTTTATTATATAATGAAATTTGTAACTCCGATTGTCTTATTTGTAGTAATGTTATGGTGGTTCATAAATGATGCAATCCCTATTCTTTTGTTGAAAGATGCTCAACCGGAAAATATTCCATATATATGGGGTTCTAGAATTTTAATGGTTATAATTGCTGTATTAATTTTATTGTTGGTTAGAAAAGCTTGGTCGAATCATTTAAAGGAGAATATGTTAAAAGATAATTTAAATAAAAAATTAAAGGAGGTTTAATATTGGGAATGACAATCGATGGAATAATTTTTATCTCAATAGCATGGGGATGTATTATAACATTAATAATTTATTGTTTCGTAAAGGTATTAAGAACTGAAAGGAAAAATAATTATTAATCCTTCATTCAAAAGTAATTCCATTTGTCTCTTCTGATTCGCCGTAATCCTTATTCTGCGGTGCATAGGCCTTATTGGTCTCATTGGAAATCAGTGAAAATTTTCCATTCTCAATATTCTTATATAATCTGTCGTTTTCAATAAGATAATAAAACTGGTTTCTGAATTCCTCAAGAGAAATACCGCATGTTGCAGCATATTTCGCAAGTTCATGTGGATCTTCAAAATCTGCCTGGTTAAGCCTCAACATATATCTCCGTGCTATATAAAAAGTTTCTGACTCCGGATCGACCATCCTTACCCGAGTTTTTTTAGTGACGGGATCAAGTATATCCTTAAAATAAAGCGGCACAAAATGACCATTCTGAATTGAAACCATCGCGCCAGAACCCCCGTTTAAAATAAATTGTGCAGCAGAAAACCCCAGGTCTCTCGTATACTCCATATCAAATGGGATCGGATCTGCACAGCGTAGTTCGTAACCTATATTTTTTGCAACAATTGTACTCTTAAGATTAAACTTTCTCAATCTTTCCTGGACCCTGTATTTAAGTATTTCACCAAAATTAATTTCCGCAATTCTGATATTATCATGAGCATCTCTTTCAATATCAACAAATGCCTGGAGATCACTTTGCTCCAGGTGTTCTACCAGACCTTCTGCAAGGATAGCAACACCATCCGTTTTACCGTAACTCATTCTTTTTATCATTGCACCAACCAGAAGATCAACTATGTGCGATACTCTAATATTCGGACCTGGAAATTCTTCAGGAATTACTGTTAAGGTAGCACCGGCAGCTTTGCCGATACCTAATGCAAGATGACCTGCTTTTCTTCCCATAGATACTACAAAATACCAGCGGGAGGTCGTCTGGGCATCCACCATAAGATTTTTGACTAATTCAACTCCAATGTGCCGTGCTGTCTGAAATCCAAATGTTGGAATACCATGAGGGAGGTCAAGATCATTATCAATGGTTTTGGGAACATGTACCACCTTAATTCTTCCTGAGGCCATTTCATCAACCTTAAGAGCACTGTATGCAGTATCGTCTCCACCGATTGTAATAAGTTTATCAACGTTAAGTCTTAAAAGAGACGTGACGGTATTTTCAAGATGCTTTTTTTCTTTTGTAGGATTGGCTCTTGAAATTCCAATATAAGATCCTCCTCTGAAATGAATACGGCTGACATTTTGTATTGTCAGATTTTTGACATGTGAAATTTCTCCCTGCATCAGCCATTTGAACCCGTCTCTTATACCGAGGACATCGATCCCTTCTAATCCTGCTCTTATTGTGGAAGCCCCGATAACACTATTTATGCCCGGTGCCGGCCCACCTCCTACCAGGATAGCTAATTTTTTAGGGGCGATGGTCATAATTTCCTTCTCTTTCTGCTTTTCGTCTTAATTATTACAGGACTTTCAGTTTTGCAAATTTTAACATTAATTGTTTAACATTATTCCCTTCAAAAATTACAGTCGCCTTCTGCATGTCCCCCGACCCGGTCACCTGGGTAACTCTTCCTAATCCGAATTTATCATGCATTACTTTGCTTCCCGGTCTTAGTGATCGATTGTCCTGATTGAAATCTTCGTAATCAACACTCTCAAAGTACTCATAATACATTTCTTTTTTTGATTTCCTGTTAGAGGATTTCCTGCCGATGCCGCCGTTAACTTCCATAAAGGTGGCTGGTGACAGTTCATCAATAAATCTTGAACGGCTTTGATAGGCAACCTCTCCAAAACGATAACGGGAACGTGCATGAGAAAGATAAACTTTTTGTTTGGCTCTTGTTACGGCAACGTAAAATAATCTTCTTTCCTCTTCTACCGTAGCATCAGTACTGAACCGGTTTGAAAGAGGAAAAATATCCTCTTCACATCCCGTAACAAACACAATAGGAAATTCCAATCCTTTTGCACTGTGAATGGTCATCATTGTTACAACATTTTTTTCATCCTCGTACATATCAATATCTGCAATGAGCGATACATCTTCAAGATATTGTTCAAGCTTTGCCTCATTATTTGAGTTTGAAAAATCGCTTAACGCAGATAAAAGCTCATTAATATTTTCCCATCTCGCAAGAGATTCGGGAGTATTTTCCTCTTTAAACATTCTTAAGACACCAAGTTCATCAACTAACGCCCGCGACAACTCACCTACTGATAATTTGTCCTTCAGGATAATATATTTGTCAAGAAGAACTTTGAATCCCTTTACATTTTTTTGGATTCTTTCCTTAATATCAATTACCTCGAACACACGTGTCATTGTCTCAAATAAAGAGATATCGTGTTTCCGGGCAAAGTATATCATTCTTTTAATAGTTGTGCTGCCAATACCCCTTTGAGGAAAATTCATGATACGAAGTAAACTTTCTTCGTCATTCTGATTTACGAGCACTCTAAGGTATGCAACGACATCCTTGACTTCTTTTCTTTTGTAGAATTCGATTCCACCTACAATTGTATATGGAATTTTTTCTCTCCGGAATATATCTTCCAGTGCACGGGATTGTGCATTGGTCCTGTATAATATTCCGAAGTCATTTAAAGATAATTTTTTCTTTGAAATTTCATGCTTAATAAATTTTGCAATCTGGAAGGCTTCATCTTTTTCATCGGCACATTTTACTAGGGTTAACCGCTCTCCGTCATTATTTTCAGTCCAGAGAGTTTTAATTATCTGCTCTTTGTTGTTTTTAATAACCGAATCAGCCGCAGCCAGTATCGTTTTTGTTGAACGGTAATTTTGTTCCAGTTTAAATATTTTGTGCTTTGCAAAATCCTTACGAAAATCCCGCATATTACCGAGATTTGCACCGCGCCAGCTGTATATACTCTGTGCATCATCACCTACTACAGCAAGTTTTCCTTCTTTGGAAACAAGCAGCTTGATAAGTTCATATTGCGCTTTGTTCGTATCCTGAAATTCATCTACAAGTATATATTCGAATTTCTTTTTGTACTTTTGCAGAATTCTTGCGTTTGCATTAAAGAGTTCGATTGGAATAAGAAGCAAATCTTCAAAATCCATCGAGTTATTTGCAAGAAGCCTTTTCTGATATTCATCAAAAATATCGGCGATTTTTTCTTCAATAAATTCACCCTTGTGCCTCTTCCTGAATTCATCGGGCATCACCATATGATTCTTCATAAAGCTTATCCTGTGCCTTACTGAATTTGGAGTAATTGCTTCAATCTCAAGATTCATGTTGGAAATAATATTCTGAACGAGAGATAGTGAATCTTCGGCATCATAGATAGAAAAATTTGGTTCATAATTAATATTTTTTGATTCTATCCTGAGAATTCTTGCAAAGATAGAATGAAAAGTTCCCATCCATAATGAATCAGCTTTACTACCGATGAGCCCTTTGATTCGTTCCTTCATTTCATTGGCAGCTTTATTGGTAAAAGTCAATGCAAGTATGGAATCGGGACTGTATCCTTTATCAATAAGATATGCTATTTTATAAGTAAGAACTCTTGTTTTACCGGAGCCCGCACCGGCAACAATCATTTGCGGACCATCATCATATTCAACTGCTGATTTCTGATCTTTATTTAATTCTTTTAAATTTACCATACAACCATTCTGATTTTTAAGATGCAAATATAAAT
>DATICR010000230.1:0-2093 GCA_035456745.1 Ignavibacteriaceae bacterium | reverse complement strand
CAGATTCTTTGTTGCAGGAGATTATACATGGAACAGAACTCCGATTGGATATTACCAGGGCGCCAATTTTAATAATGTTTATGATCCTGCTTTAGGAGACAGTGCCGATACAATTAATTTTCTTTATCCTGCAGGTTACGTATTAAACCAGGGAACCAGGCTGGTTCAGATTCAGGGAAATCTGCAGTTTGATTTTAATCCATTTTCAATAAAATTAAATGGCAGTTTTCTTAGAAATGACAGCAGAGATGGTGCAGGAATTACAGATTATTATACTTCCTCCAGAGCGGGACAACATCAGGCTCAGACAATTACCTCAAGCGTAAAAGTTACGCAGGTTCTAAATGAACGTGCATTTTATGATTTAATATTTAATTACTTCGGTGATTTTTATGTTGATATGGATCCGATATTTAAGCATAATATCACTGCGTATGGTGACTCCGTAATGAACTCACAGGTTGGCAGCACTCTTCGGGGTGATGGTCAGCTGCCTGTAGCATTAAGAGCTTATGGTTTTACATTCACTAACGGTGTAATACCTTATAATTTTTATAGGAAGCAGAAAACAGATAGTTATGGCGGAAAAGTAGGCCTTCTGTATCAGATCGGTCAGCACCATGAACTAAAGACCGGAGCTGATTTTAACTATTACACAATCAGAAGATATGCATTACCATCTCCGCTTACTATAGCTTCATTCAGACGTTCATTGCCGCAGGGCTCAGATTATGATTTCTATGACAGGCTTGATAATTATGGCTACGATGCATATGGAAATTATCTGGACAGCGGAATCGACGGTCCAAAGCATCCGATTTTTGCAGCATATTATATTCAGGATAAAATGGAATTCAGCGACCTTGTTGTAAACTTCGGTTTGAGATTAGACTATATTAATACGGATAGTAAAACCTTCAAAAATCCACATGACATACATTTTGTAAATAATTTAGTTGATCCTAACGATCTTGTTGATGTCGAGCCTTTCACACAGGTCAGTCCGAGATTAGGCTTTTCATTTCCTGTTACTGATAAAACTGTATTTCATGCACAATACGGAAAATTTATTCAGCAGTCTCAATTAAGGGACATCTATCTGGGTTATAATGTTGTTGCTGATAATATCCAGGGCGGATTTGCTATTCAGCAGCCTGTGGGATTTGGTCTATCACCTGAAAGAACCACACAGTATGAGCTGGGTTTCAAACAGCAGCTCGGAGATATATTCGCATTTGATATAACAGGATTCTATAAAGACATTAAGGATCAAATACAGGAAAGAAGCATTTATTCGGATCCGGGTGCAAACCACAGACAATATTATGCGTTTGTAAACGGTGATTTTTCCACTGTTAAGGGAATTGAATTCAAATTCGATTTAAGAAGGGTTGAGAGAATCGCGGCATCACTTGATTATACATTTTCTGATGCGCAGGGAACAGGTTCAAATCCTTCCTCAAGTTTCAGACAGATATGGCAGTCTCCTACTTCTATCCCTTACTTCCCGCAGCAGATAGCTCCTCTTGATTTTAACCAGGCACATACGGGTGCTTTAAATCTGGATTACAGATTCGCTGATGATGACGGACCTTCAATTTTTGGAAGTCAGATACTTTCAAATTTTGGTATAAATGCTCTGTTCAGATTTACTAGCGGATTTAATTTTACCCGGTATACTGAAGATAGCTTTGGAAACAGCAGAGTACCTACTGAACCATTGAATGCATCAACTACTCCCTGGACATTTCAGTTGGATATGAAAATCGATAAATCATTTACAATGGGACCACTTGATGCCAATATTTATGTATGGGTTATAAATGTATTGAATACGCAGAATGTTGTGGGAGTATTCAATGTTTCCGGAGATGCTTATGATGACGGCTGGCTGACAAGTCCTCAGGGTTCACAGACTGTTTCAGGAATTGAATCACAGTATGGCAAACAATATGCTGATATGTACAAGGATATGTATTCAGCCTTAACTTATGATTCAGGACATTTTGGCCCCCCAAGACAGATAAGACTTGGTGTCAGGTTAAATTATTAATAAAGTCAGCTGTTATGATATCTGAAAAAAATTGGAGTTT
>DATICR010000229.1:0-8663 GCA_035456745.1 Ignavibacteriaceae bacterium | reverse complement strand
TGTCATCCTTAACAGAGACTACCATCGGGTATCCGAAATTATTGTTAACCAGTTCCTGAATTTGATCAAGATATGATCTTCCTACTGTAATTGAATTCAGATTATCCGTTCCCCTTCCAACAATATAACCATACAGGATGTTAACCGGTTTATTTTTAACCAGAGTCAAAGGGCCGGTGCTCATAATGGATCTCACATCACCGACAATTGTGTGTATCCATCCTTCATCAATTACAGGATCCCCTGAATACCAAAAAACCGGATTCACATCTGCACAATTAATACCCCCTCTGACTTCACCATATGAATATGTGCAGGGATCCGGATATTCTCCATTTCTATTTTTCCCCTGCATTAAATTTCTTGCTTGTAGGGAATCCCTTGGTTCATCTTCACCCGGGTATGCTCTCGAATAATGAGTCGCTGCTGATATATTTAAATTCGATGCTCCCGGAATTATATTTATACCTAATTCACCTAAATAACTAATTGCAGTATCTAATGGTATGTCTATGCCCTCATCATAATTGCCGTTACCGTTAACATCATTGAAACTTACTCCCGGTATATATGAATATGGTCCATTTAACATTGCTAACAGAAATGCCGGAGGATCAGCCCCATAACCTCCTGAATCATCGAAGGCATCATTATAAATTATCATCGCATTTCTCAGTGTATCTGTGGCGCCATAATCATCATAGTGATTTTCTCCCAAATCGTTATCAGGAAAATTACCGAAAATTACATTTTTAAGTGTATCTTTGACTGATCCGTTATTTATGATCCTGTATCTCACAAAAATTGCATTGGCTAAGGGAGCCTGATTTCCTGAGTAGGCAAAAATCGTTTGTTTTATCTCAATACCTCTGGGAACTGACTGCCAAAGATTATATATACCTCCGGGATGACTGTCATTATATGCACACCATAGAGTTTCATCACCTATAATATCAGGTTTATCTTCATCAGGATCCCACTGATTATTTCCATTAAGATCAACGGGATTATAAATATGGTCCCCGTTCCCATCATAAAAATAAGCTCCAAGTTGTACCGCTCCTGACCATTCCTGCCAGCTTTGTCCGAATGGCGGGTCATTTTTCCTCACTCTGTATATAACTGATCTTGAATCTGAAGAATCAATATTATAAGTGCCCGGTGTAAAATGATTAACAAATGCCTTACTTGAATTTGTCCAAATTAAATCTCCATCTTGACCGCTGATCAGAAATCCACTGGAGAAAAGAAAGGAGAGGCTGTCATAGATACCAGTATTCATCTTGCCTTCATTGTCAATAGGCAGCTTAATTTTATTTACATCAAAAACGTAATTTTGGCCGACCTTTTGTCCGTAAAACTGATTAGGGAATGATAGAATTAAAAGGAGAAATAACGTTAAGATCGATAACTTTTTCATTTTTCAGATCCTCTGTGAACTCATTTGATAATTAACTGTAACAAATAAAGCAAAAATCAAGCCATCCGGGTGTGATTAAGAGATCACAAAAGGATAGTCTACCCTTTACGAATACCATTTTTTAAAAAAAATAAAATCATCCCTTAATGCTTATCTCTCATTCCTTTAGTCTCAAAGTCTTTTTGCGAATTGTTTAGACACTCTTGGAAAATCCTATTTGATTAAAACCATTTTTTTAGAGGCAATAAAATCATTCACTTTCATTCTATATATGTAAATACCGCTTGCCAGTCCTGAACCATTAAATTCAACTTCATATCTGTCTGCTTTTTGGAATATATTTAACAATGTTTTAATTCTTTGTCCCAGAATGTCAAAGATTTCTACGGTAACAAATCCTCCCTGAGGAAGCTGATATCTGATTGTTGTGACAGGATTAAAAGGATTCGGATAATTCTGATAGAGTTTATAATCGGCCACCGGGTTAGTTGGTACCGGTGGTGTATAAGTCATAGTAGCAAAATTACTTTGATATTCCTGAATAGCTCTCCGAACATTTTCTCTTGCAATCGTAATAGAATTTATAGGATCAGTTCCTCTTCCCAGAACATACGCAATGATTACATCTTGCGGTATATCTTTTTTTAATTGAAATGGTCCGATGCCGGTTAAATTTCTCAAGTCAATAAAATCAAAACCCAAGTAAATTCGCTAATTGAATTCGATAATTCGCAAATTAGTCAATTCGGAATATTTTATTTCGTAGCAAACTTCACACGTACGGTTCTTTTTATTGTAACCTTTCCGAATGGGTTTTCATTCTGGCTGGTCTCTTTACTCATAGTATTAAATGGGATCGGGTAAGGTTGTGAATTTCCTGTTTCATCAATTTCTAAAACGTCCCCTAAGGACAATCCCAGTGTATTGCACATATATTGTGCTTTTGATTTTGCTGCTGTCAAAGCATTTTCATATGCTTTCTGGTTCTGAACTTCATAATCGGAGATATCATAATTAGAGCTAATAACTTCAAAATTTTCATTGCTCGCGAGCTTATCTGTTAAATCATAATACTTTGCCAGATCTTTTAATATAAAAGTGACATTAACCATAGCATAAAATCCTTTTTGTACTCTCTCTCTTTCTGAATAATCATAATTTTTTCCGAGTGTTATCGGGGATACTTCTATGTCATTGGAACCGATACCGGTATCCTTTAATATTTTCAGCAACTGATTTACATAAAGGTCATTTTTCTTTTTTGCTTCTTCAATAGATTCGTTTATCACTTTTATCTGTACAGAGAAGTCGATTTGATCCGCATTAAGATTAAGTTCTGCTGTCCCGTTGACGTTTATAAATTTTTCCTGTGAATATGAAGATGTAAAGAAAATAATAAATAAAATTGGAAACAGACTTTTCATAATGACCTCTTCAACATAAGTTTTTGATTATGATCTAAACTTAAGATATTTTATAAAATTCCTATCGTAAAAACAATTGCTTTATCATTAAAATCATTAAATGTCAGGATATACTCAAGATTAAACAATATTTGGAAGTTGTATGTATGCAGCACTCTCATACCTGTCTTCAGACCAAGTTCAAATCCGTCTCCTTTCTTCTTATCCGAATATGTATGAGTTACGTAATCATATGTTTCCACACTTGAATGTGATACCCAATGAAATCCAAATGAAGCTCCGGCAAAGGGACAAAAATCCGTACGTGAAAATAGATATTCTCCGTATATATTCATTGCAAATCCATCTCTGGCACCGGCAAGTAATCCTGTTGCAAAATCTTCAAGTTCATAATCGAGATGAAGATTTATTGTAAATGACCTATCATCATTATTATAACCGTATTGAGGAAATAAATATCCGAATGACACACCGATATTTTTTCTTGATGACCTTCTTAATGGTTCGTTTGTTTCCTGCTTCACTATATTACCGACCATAGCATTTTTATCGCTTGATCTTTTTTCAATGATATTGGAAGCAATCCTTTTCATTACAGGTTCAAGATCTTCCAGATTTTCGGCAGCAAGCTGATCCATGATCAATGTTTTACCCGATGATATTTCGACAAGAAAATATTGTACAATAATTTTTTCACCAAGTGCAGCAAGCCTGCATCCCGTGACTTCTGAAACCCCCGCTTTTTTTCCAATCATGAGGGCACATTCAGCAGTATAGCATTCGGAGCTGTCGAGTATTTCGTGGGTTCTATCCCGCGGAACAATACTTCGCCCGGATTTAGTTAGCTCAACGTTCAATATTGATTCGGCGGTACTGACATATACAGGATCTATTCCGTTTGCATCGAATGGAAGAATAAGCAAATCAGATGAATCCGGAGAAATCTGAGCATTAACAGAAAGAATTGAAAATAGTAAGCAGAACAGAATTGCTGAAATATAAGAGGTCTTCATTTTCCCCATCCTTTTATTAAAAATATTAAAAGACTATAAAAAGAGGCTAAATAATATTGATAATTGATATATCAAACAATACCAATTATTCAGGATTTTGTGCAATAATAAATTTTCTCGTTCTCAGAGGTAAGACCCATAAGAATTAAATCATTTTTCCCGCGCAAATCTGCAGCAGTACTGATTTTAACCCGGAATCCGGATTCCTTAAGCCTGTCAATATAATCTGGTCCGTATATTCGGACATGGTCCTCCTGTCCAAATATTCGCAGTCGTTCGGAAGGTTCCACTACCGACGGATCTTCAAATGTCTTCTCCGCTTCAACAGGTACAATAAGAATCGCCCATCCATCGGTTTTTAATACCCGGTTTAACTCTCGCATTGCTTTTCTGTCATCCTGCACGTGTTCAAGAACATGACTGCAATAAATGACGTCAAAATATTTATCGGGATATTTAATATCTGTAATATCCATTTTGATACTTGCGTGAGGGTCAGCCAGATCGGCTGTTATATAATTTTCCCTCAGATGATTTTTTAACCGGTTTCGAAAACATCTTTCAGGTGCAATATGCAGCATTTTTTTGGAGGAATCAGAAAATAAATCAGTCTTTTTTTTAAAATATAACCATACCAGGCGGTGTCTTTCCAGTGCGCTGCAGGAAGGGCACTTTACATCCTTTCTTTGATCATGTCCAAATGATTTAAATTTTCGGAAGCTTTTTTCACAGACAGGACACCAGCGCTCATGTCCATAATAAAGAATTGAGTTAAGGAATTCTCTGATAAATCTTGCTAAATCTTTAAAACATTCAAAAAAATCCAAATATTAACAATTAATTTTGTGATGAATCGTAAAACTTCCCGTCTATTGTCTTGTTATAAACGGCTAATTGCTTCTTTACAAAGGCAATATAATGGGCGTGTTTAAATTCAATCCATTTCTGTTTGTATGTATTGTCATTCTCTAAAATTATTTTGAAATTTTCAAAAGGATCCTGCAAATGCAGTCCTGTTTCCAGTTTACTTTTCAAATTTTCGTCATCAATAGTTTCGATAAATTCTTCTAATATCCGGAATCCCTGATCAGCATTCATCTTATGAAATTGTAGAAACTTATCTGGATTTTCTTCAATTTCCCTCATCATCGCCTCCCAGAACTCAGTGTCTGTGAATTCATCCCATTCCAGTATTGTTATAATTTCTTTGGATTCTATATTTAAAAATGTTTGTATCCCACTTTCTAATCCTTCAACAATTTCATTTATTTGTTCATTCGAAAGTTCCATTTACAATTCTTTCCATAACTTTTTTAATTAAACATATTATTGGATTTTTCAGAGCCGGACAAGGTATTATAAAACAGACTGATCACTAAAAATATTCAATACTAAACTATTGCTGAATTTTGCTGATTCATCTCATATTTAATTTATATTTTGCACTTTAATTCCAGGATGATGCATAATCAGTTGCATACTTACTAAAGGTTATTGGCGAACGTCCGATCATTGTCTGAAGATCATCAAATACTGGTGCACAAAACCCTTCACGTACTTTTTTGTAGAAAGCAGACCATCGCTCAATTACATCAACAGGAATTCCTGCTTTAGAAAGAGCTTCACGGGAAGTTTCATCGGTGATTGGAATATATGATACCTTCTTATTCGCGGCGCGGGATATAATCTCCATAGCCTGAAAATGATCAAGTGATTCACCACCTGTTAATGTATATGCCCTGCCAATGTGATTCGGATCTTTTAGTACTGCAGCACCTGCAGCTGCAATGTCCCTGATGTCAATGAAAGAAAGTTTTGCATCAGCGGCAGGGAGATGTAATGCTCCAGTCGTTTTAATATCAATAAACATAGGTCCGGAGTTGAAAATCTGCATAAACCAGTTTGGGCGTAAATGTGTAAAAGCTATTTCTGATGCTTCAAGATATTTTTCAAGCTTTCTGAGCATAAAATTATCATCTTTTTCTGCTCCGAATGCCGTTAAATTCACGATGTGCCTGATCCCCTGTTTCTTAGCTTCATCAATAAGTGGAGCGGCAACCTCATCTGAATGATTATCACCGGGGCGTGCCATTAAAAATACTTTTTCTATTCCTTTAAGTGCAGGTGCAAAAGTTTCCGGTTTATCAAAATCGAATTCAACTGTCTCGACACCTGAAGGAAATTTTGCAGCGGCTGTCAGTGGATTTCGAGCTGCAGCACGAATCTGTATGCCGTCATTATTTAATAGTCTGATAAGTTCAACACCAACTTTTCCGGTGGAGCAGATTATAAGAATTTTACCGGTCATGTTTTCTCTTTATTATTAAGTTTTTTGCTTTGCTAATTTAAGGAAAATGTTCTGTCAGACCAACACGGTTATTTAAAGTTTTCTGTGACGAATCCCTGGCTGTCATCCCTGAATAATTCGTCAATTCGCAAATTCGACAATTATTCTGTTAAAAAACTTTCTATCATGCCCACTACCAATTCAGGAATTTTGCTCTTTTTATCGGGGGAGCAGATTTCTCCAATGTATTCGCCATGCCCTCCCGGCAGTATCGCAAGTCTTGCGTTCGGAAGGATACGGGATAATTCCATAGCATGTTCAGGCAGCACTACATCTTTATCTCCATTTATTATAAGAGCAGGAGCAGTTATAGATTTTATATCCTCTTCGTTTATATCTTTAAAGTTTCTCATCCTTGCGGCATCCCTGTCAAACATTGCCTGTAGTCCGGCAGGATCCGGGTTGACTTTAAGATACGCTTCTTTTAGCAGCGAAGGCATTTGCCCAATAGTTGCATTCTGCATCCCTTCAAAAAATCCCGGCATCATCCCGCGGCGTTTGAATGTAGTTGCAATGAGAATTAATTTATTCACCAGTTCCGGATGACGAATAGCAATCTGAAGGGAAGTAGTTCCTCCATTGCTGAATCCCATAATATCTGATTTTTTAATATTTATTTGCCGCAGCAATCCTGAAACGTCGTCAGCATCCTGTTCAAAGCTCAGGGGACGATCAATATCCTTCGTGTGACCATGTGCCTGCAATTCGACAGCGATGATTTGATGCTTTTTAGCCAGTTGGGGGAGAATTCGTCCAAATGAAGACTCAATAGTTGAACCTCCTCCATGCAGCAATATCAGAGGATTACCGCTGCCATGAATTTCGTAGTACATTCTTAAACCATTTATATCGGCATACCTTCCGGACTTTTCGTTACTTCGTTTCATAATTAATTTTTTTTGTGGATAAATTCCTTTTAATATACATTTTTTTATTCAAATCATTAACCTGACCAAACCAGAACCAAGGAACTCAAGAATCAATCTTACTCCAACATGATTACACAAAAGACATTCAAATATTAACTTAGAAAGGCATATCGCGAAGCGGGATCAGTTAAGTTGAACGGTTATACTGAAGATTATTTATAATTTCTTCGGGGAACAACAAACATTCCCCGAAGAATATAAAATGACTATCCTCCCAGGAATTGGAGGAAAGGAATCGCCTGACCTATACCGAAGATCAGTAAACCCCAAATAATCCATAAACCAAATACAAAAACAAAATATTTAACCATCCGTTCTGATTTAAACATCTTTGCCAATCCGATACTTACAACTGCCAGACTCCATATTGATATAATATCAAGCTTTCCAAGGAAGAAACCCGCAAAAGTTGATTTCTCAATATGCATTAATGAGGCAATACTGGTATCCTGCACCAATCTTCCCAGACTGATTGTAAGAATAGTTGCGAGAATGACCTGTATAACATCAATGTATGCAGTTAATCCATTTGCTACCATTGCCGATGCGTAAGTACCTTCACCCTTAAATATAAATCTCGCCGTAATAAAATAGATGCCGGTAACTATGAAGAAAAACAGGAATACCTTTACTATTGTAAAGACAATGGTTTGTACTATACTTGTGCCCCCTTCCATTCTTTCTTCAATTTTGCTCATCTGCTCCTGCGCCTGTTCCTTAGTTATTTGTCCCTTATTAACCATATCCTGAAATGATTTTTCTATTTTTGCAAGCTGCTCGTGTTTTATATTGTAAGCAATTTCAGGATTGCTGAGAACAATATAGCTTGAAATGATAGAAAATATAATCATTACTATTAAAGGGACAAGCCAGTCAATTGTCTTTGGAGGGAATTTAGAAGTCTTTTCGTACATTGTCCCTGGTTCGGCAAATACGCCAACCATTTTATCAGTATGACTCAGTTCCTCCTCTGTTTGAACTTCCCCAATGGGCGGATCTCCATTTAATTTTGGTACTTCTGTATTATCCATTTTTCTTCCTTTACAAAGTGATGAAAGAAATATGGTAAAAAACTATTTATACTTAATTAAAAAGGCAAATGAAAATTTAAAATTGTTCATTAAACGACTTGCCTATCGTAGCGTAGCGAAGATCCCGCCTCCGTGGACTGTGGATTGTGGACCGCCGACCTGCCTGACGGCAAGGCAGGCTGTGGACTTTTTCTTTTTTGCCTATTGTTTTCTGCTTACTGCTTTTGCCAACTGCCTATTGCCCCTGCATACTTTTTCTATGCCTCTCCCTGGTGAACCCAAATCGTCAATCTTAATTCGTCAATCGTCATTATAATGTTCTCTGTGCAACTCATTCTATTTATCTTCGTGCCCTGAGTGCCTCGGTGTTAATATTCTGATTCTACATTCGTCAATCGACAATTGTCATTAATTTCCCTTATCTCCCATTTAACTACCGCCCCTGTCTAATTCAGGCAGTAGTTCTTCCAAACTTCCAAACTTTCAATCCTTCGTGCTC
>DATICR010000228.1:0-3390 GCA_035456745.1 Ignavibacteriaceae bacterium | reverse complement strand
GATATATCTTAAACGAAGGAGGAAGCTTTGCGTTATTTATAAAATCACCTCTGTCAGAAATGAAAAATATTTTTTTGCTATCTACCGACCAAGAGGGGTCCTTATCAGAGAAGATATCATTTGTAAGGTTCTGCAGTGTGTTTGAATTAAGATCATAAATATATATATCAGACTGTTTTGCTGTATGCCCAACAAAAGCCAGTTTACTACCATCCGGAGACCAGTTGACACTTTGTATGCCATCAAGCTTTATGGGCAAAACTTCTTTATCTTCACTTTCCACATTTATTAAATATATAACATCATCGCCGCCACTTTTTAATGAAAGAGCAATTTTTTCTCCATCCGGCGACCAGGTTAAACTGGGGGTAATTATATTCAGTTCTTCAAAATCCGGTGTCTTGTTTCCTGCAACAAGTTTTTTAATAATTTTCCCATCAATTGCATCCATCAAATAAATATCAAAATAATAGTTCCTGTCAGTAATAAATGCAATCTTGTCTCCCTGAGGTGAAAGAGCAGGGCTTGTATTATAGAATCCTCCGTCTTTTCTATTATCAGTTAATCTTTTTGCAAAATCATCAGGATCCTGTCTTATTGCAATATCAGGCCAATAATTTTTCTTTATATCTTTTTTCCATCTTTCATTCAATTCTTCGAGAGTCAAGCCAATGGATGACCTGATGCCTTCTTCAACACTGCTGTTTCCACGAATTTTATTTATTATCTCTCCAATCTTTTCCTTACCATATTTTTTAGCTATATAATAAAAAACCGCCTGTCCTCCTCTGTAGGCGAAGTAACCATTCAGATTCTGAATATCGGGAAGGTATCCGCTTATAGCGGCATCCCGGATAAACATATCGGTATTTATATCCCATCCCAATGATTGGTATTCAGCCATACCTTCATTAAACCAGAGAGGGAGATTTACGGTAATATTATTGGTTATTATATTCTGGACAGAACCGCCATAAAACATATCATTTATTACCGCGTGTGTAAGCTCGTGATGTATTAAATGACGGAATTCTTTATAGGAACCCATAAACTGAATAACAACGCGGTTCTTGAATAACTCAGTGAAGCCTTCGATGCCTTCACTCAGATACTGATCAGTTATATTAGTCTCCTGAAAATCATTATGAGAATTGTAGACAATTATTGATATCCGATTATTTATCCGGTAATTGAAGCTTTTTTCTATTGAAGTCAAAGATTTTTCAGCAATTTTCGAAGCGAATTCAGCCAGAGTCTCACCGTGCTGTGAAAAATATATATCAAAATGATCTGTCTGGATATAGTACCATGTAAAATCTTTATACTGCACCTTATTCTGTCCAAACTGTGCAAAAACGACGGAAGGAATCAGCAATAAAATTGCAGGAATGAATCGTAAATTTTTCAACATGGTTTTAAACCTTTTATAACGATTATTCACTAATAATAAAATCTAACTCAGTTTTTTCAAGATCCGCACGAACAAGTTTCACCTGGATTTTATCTCCAAGCCGGAATTGTTTTCTTGTTCGTCTTCCAATTAAAGCATATTTTTTTTCATCGTAAACGTAAAAATCTCCCTCCAAATCTCTTACGCGGATTAGACCTTCCGCAAGAATATCCGTAATTTTGACAAAAATTCCAAAATGAGTAATACCGGAAATAATTGCATGAAATTCCTCTCCAATATGACCTTTCAAATATTCAATCTGTTTCAATTTAACCGAAAGTCTTTCTGCATCAACTGCGTTTCTTTCCGTAACAGATATATGATCACTTATTTCTCCGAGTGTCTTATATGAATATTTTTCCCTGATTTTACTTTTAATATAGTCATTCAGCATTCTATGGACGATCAAATCTGCGTATCTTCTTATCGGGGATGTAAAATGAGTATAGTATTTGAACCCCAGTCCATAGTGACCAATATTTTCAGCTGAATATACAGCTTTAGCCATAGATCTTATTGCAAGTTCATTTATGACACCTTCCTCCTCAGTACCTTTTACCATCTGCATCAATACCTGGAATTCTTTCGATTTGGATGCAGCATTGGGATTAAAAACATATCCAAGTGATTTTACGAATCTTGCAAACTCCTGGAGTTTTTCGTTATCAGGAAGATCGTGAACACGATATACAAAAGGATGAGCCTGTCCTTTTACAGGTGACGCAATATGTGTCGCAATTATCTGATTGGCCAGCAGCATAAATTCTTCTACAAGCATATTACTTTGTTTAATTTCTTTTCGTTCGATCTGTACAGGTTTGCCGTTTTCGTCCAATTCAAATCTGATTTCCGGTGAAAAAAAATCAATACTGCCGGCTCTCATTCTTTTTTTCCTGAGTGTCTGAGCCAGACTATTAAGTAGATAAATCTCTTCCTTGAAATCACCTTCACCAGATTCTATAATCGACTGCACTTCTTCATAAGTAAATCTGCGTTTACTGTTTATCACGGACTTATTAATCTTATAATTAACCAGTTTTCCCCGCGGGGTCAGCTCGGTTATTACAGAATAAGTCAGACGATCTTTATAAGGCACGAGAGAGCAAACATCATTGGAAAGTTTTTCGGGAAGCATAGGAATAACTTTACCAACAAGGTAAACACTATTTCCTCTTTTTAAGGACTCCTTATCCAGTTCTGATCTTGCAGGTACATAATAACTTACATCTGCGATATGTATACCCACTTCAAAATTTCCATTTTCAAGTTTAGTAATCGATAAAGCATCATCAAAATCTTTTGCATCAACGGGATCAATTGTGAAAACAATATTATCCCGGAAATCCAATCTTTCCTCGACTTCCACAGATGAAATCTCTGATTTGATAGATTCGGCTTCCTGAAGTACACTCTGTGGAAATGTGTAAGGGAGACCAAATTCTTTTGCTATAGAGGCAATATCTGTTTCAAATAATCCCGGTCTGCCAAGCTTTTGAAGCACCTCACCTTCAGGATTAAGCATGGAACTATCCCAGGTAATATTTCCGACAACCACTTTGTCTCCCACCTTAGCATTATTAATTTTATCAGGATCAATATAAATATCGCGGTGAATTCTTAAGTCATCCGGTTTTATGAAATAGAATGAATGTGATTTGTGCAGGGTTCCGACTATTTCTTCCCTGCTTCTTTTTATCACGTTTATCACCTGTCCTTCAACATTCTTTCTTTTTCTGTGTGCAAACAATACGATTTCAACTGTGTCACCATGGAAAGCTGTTCCAAGATTACCCGGGGCGATAAAAATATCTCCTGCCTTCCGGTTTTTAGGTATAACAAATCCATATCCAGCTGTTGTTATATCAAGTACACCGGTTAATGTATTGGAATAGGTCTGCTGATTGAGAAAATATTTTTTGCCTGTTTTTATAAGAAAATTT
>DATICR010000227.1:0-14771 GCA_035456745.1 Ignavibacteriaceae bacterium | reverse complement strand
TAATTGGCTCACGTATGTGGAAAAAAAACAGGTTGAAGTTTAATTTTTAATAGATTCCTTCCTTTTTTAACAAGGCTGCCTGAATAAGACAGCCTTTTTGTTTTTCCTAGGTGCTGTTCTAATAATAATTCCCCTTGAATTTTCTATCAAATTATCTATCTAAAGATAGTCTTTCAATCATTTAAAAATATTGACATATTGTGTAGAGCGTAATCAAAACGTAGGTAGAGCGTAGGTAAAGCGTAGACAGAGCGTACTTAAATGTTGATTGTGCTTTATATCAGGATGGATCATTAAATTAAAAAAATTTGACGTATACTCTTGACAAGTGTTCATTTGCGCACTATATTAGTAGTAAACAATTGAGCACTATATGAAACAGGAATTAACAGAACGGCAGCAGGAGATTTTGAGTTTTATCCATCAGTTCAGAGATGAGAATGGATATCCTCCTACTTTGAGGGAAATCGGTAAAAAATTCGGCATCTCTTCAACATTCGGGGTAAAACGTCATCTGGATGCACTTGTTAAAAAAGGTTATCTGAATATTGAAAGTAATGCCAGCCGGGGAATTTCAATACTTCACGATGAGGCGGCAAATATAACTGATGAAAGAAATGATATCTTCAGGAAGATTCCTATAGTCGGACGTGTTGCTGCAGGTTCCCCGATCCTTGCAATGGAAAATATTGAAGGCAGCATTGTAATTGATTCTGCTTTTTTGAAAAGAACTGATAACAGTTTTGCCCTTAAGGTTAAAGGAGACTCAATGGTTAATGCTGGAATATTTGAAAATGATCTTGTAATTGTAACTCCCGCAAATGAAGCACTGAATGGTGATATTATCGTTGCTATGATTGATGATGAAGTAACTGTGAAAACATTTGAAATAAAAAATAAGTTGGTGAGACTTCTTCCCCAGAACGAAAATTATCAGCCAATTGAAATAAATGGCTTAAGAGAATTTAAAATAGTAGGAAAAGTAACCGGTGTCGTCCGGTGGTTAAACTAAAGGAGTTGAAATGAAAACAGAAATATTTTCGTCGGCTATTATTAACAGAAACCGGGTAAGATTTTTATACAAGTTAAATGAGGTTATCCTGGACCCTTACTATATTACCCGGGAAAGTAACGGAAAGAAAGTAATCTATGGAAAAACCAGCAATTCAAATGAAATAAAAAAGTTTGAATATGACAGGATAGCAAATATCAGAATTATGAGAAGTATAAAATTTTCACCGATAATTCCTCTTATGCAAAGAGCAGTTTAAGGAGGCTTATGATGGAAAATCTCAAAAGACAAAATATAGATTATCTTATAGAAGAATTCTGGAAAAATGGTTATCTGACGGTCAGTAGAAAATTCGGAACATATTTGCCTGAGCCCGAAAAAATTGGAGGATTTGATGTGGATATAATAGCTAAACAGGGTAAAGATTATGCTCTCGGAATAACACTCACAGCAGATGACTTTAAAAATCCGAAACTACTCGAAAAGGTAATTTTCCTGGCCACCAGACATACCAGGTTCACTCAAAAACCGGTACAACTATATATTGGTGTTCCTGAAGAACATCTCAAACTGGCAAAGGGATTACTCGACTCCCTTTCAAAGGAAATAAAAACTAATATAAAATTATTTAAACTGATGGATAAATCTCTTTCTCGTATAAATCATACCCGGAAATTTAAAAAGGCTCCTATTTCCTGAAATTTAATATCAGTTATGATGAATAACTTCCAATTTCTATGAATGACTGTCGGTGACTTCATAAACAGGACAAGCCTGAACACAAAAGACCTGACTTAATCTTACTCATACTCTTAACCTGGCTAAGCCAGAACCATTTCATCTATACTTCAGACGATAACATTACATATTTAATGTTATTCTCATCAATGTCATTCAGACATGCATCTCTTGTAATCGTGCAAGCATTCCGTAATTCCCGCTTTGTTCGTAATCCCTTGGGTAAAGCTATGTGCAACTGGTTTTTTTAGATCAGCGTGTATCATAATTATCATAAAAATCCGTATTCCATTTTTTCTTTGTGTGTTTTATTAAAATCGCTTCAGCGATGTCTTTGTGTTCTGAAAAAACAATATATAAATTTTAGTCTCCAAAAACTTTTTCCTTAGTGTAACTTAGTGTGCTTAATACCTTAGGACCCCCGACTATGTTGTGCGATTTTGTGTTTCCTTGGTGAAACTATGTGTAACTAAAAAGAGTCAGGATTAACACTAATACTCACCACATACCTCCAATGAAACCGGAACAAACCCATTCGAAATTTTTTCCCATTTTGCGCTGAATTTGTTGACAAAGTTCTTGATGATGTCTGACTTCCAATCTCTGCTACCCAATTTCTAAAAAAAATTACAGACCCGCTTCAATCAATTGCCGATCGAAATGAAGTGGAGATCCCGACCCCGCGGACTGCAGCTTACTGATCTAAACGGCAAGCCAGTTTGAGTACTATCTTAACTTCGTACTTTTTATTGATTTCTGCTCTCCGACCTCTGATAAAAAGTTAGACACCCGGTTCAACTATTTGCCGACTGAAGACTGCGGACTGAGGACTTCTTCAATGACCTTTCGCCTTTACCTTGACCTCAATTCTGCCAGGCTGACGTCCGACCTCCGATCTCCGATATCTGCCCTATGACCCTATTCCACCATTCCTGTCTACCTTGACATTAAAAGGGGTTAGGGTTAATTTTACACGCTTAATCAATTTAGGACGGAATTTGGTTAAACATATTGAACAAGATGAAAAATTTCAGAAAAAATTAAAAAATTCTGGTGAGATCCCTGTTCATATTGCTATAATAATGGATGGTAACGGAAGGTGGGCGCGAAGTAAAGGTTTACCCAGAGCAGCTGGTCATAGAATGGGGGTGGAAACAGTCAGAGATATTGTTGAAGCGTGTGCTCAGTTAGGTGTAAAATTCCTCACTCTTTATACATTTTCAACAGAAAACTGGAAGAGACCGAAGGATGAAGTCTCAACTTTAATGAGACTCCTTTTAAAAAGTCTGAAAGACCGTACCGACGAGTTAATGGAAAATGATATTAAGCTTACAACCATCGGAGATATAAATTCTCTTCCTGTTCTGGTGCAGAATCAACTTAAAGAAGATATTGCCCGAACAGCAGAAAATAAAAAGATGACTTTAAATCTTGCTCTTAGTTATAGCGGAAGATGGGAAATACTGGAAGCAATTAAAAAATTTACCGACAGTGTGGAAAAAAAAGAAATTTCGATTGAAGACATAAATGAAGAAACTTTTTCAGGCTTTCTTACGACTAAAGATATGCCGGATCCTGATTTATTAATCAGAACAAGCGGTGAATTCAGGGTTAGTAATTTTCTCTTGTGGCAGATTGCCTATACTGAATTCTATATAACTGATGTCTATTGGCCTGCTTTCAAAAGAATTCATCTTTATGAAGCAATAAAAAACTTTCAGAAAAGGGAAAGAAGATTCGGTAAGGTGAGCGAACAATTAAAAAAGAATGAAAAAGGTTTAAAGAATGTTTCAACCCCCTCCAAAGAAATTGTTTAATTATTCTTTTATCATATTTATATTCCTTCTTGGATGCGGAAATTTACTCGCACAAACTCCACAAACCAAATCTTATAAAATTCTTGGAATTTCGGTTGAAGGGAATACCTCTGCTGATGCAGGTACAGTAATCGCAAATAGTGGTTTAAAGGTTGGCGATGAAATTCAGATTCCCGGGGACCAGACAATGAACGCAATTAAACAACTCTGGGCTCTAAATATTTTTGCCGACGTTCAGGTAGTCGTGGAGAAACAGCTTGAGAATGGTGTATTCCTTTTGATAAAAGTAAAAGAATATCCGAGATTTGAAAAGCTGGTAATTGAGGGAAACGATGAAATAAGCTCTGATGATATTGAAAAAAAATCAAATTTTATTAGAGGACAAATCTTAAAACCCCAGGAAATCGAGAATTTTGAACAACGTGTTCTTAAGCTTTATGCAGATGAAGGTTATCTTAATGCAAAGTTGAATACTGAAAGATATGACTATTTTAAGGCTGACACTACAGAAGATGAAATAATAGTAACTTGGAGAAATGAAAAGGATTTGTCTGATGAATACAATGTGAATTATGAAAAAAGTGAAATCTCATATTCTGATTTAATATCCAGAATTAAGGAACGCATTCTTCTTAAATTGGTTGTTGAAGAAGGTGAAGAAGTAACGGTCAGAAAGATTGAATTTACAGGAAACCATGCCTTCGATGAATCCGATCTCAGAGGGGCTATGGATGAAACAGAGGAATCAAAATGGTGGAAGTTTTGGAAAAGTGCACAGTTCCATCCCGATAAATATAAAGAAGATAAAGATCTGATAGTTAAATTTTACCAGAAACATGGTTATAGGGATGCAGAAGTTCTGTCTGATTCTCTTAATTACTATAATGATAATAAAGATCTGAAGATACTAATTGATGTTTATGAAGGTCCTCAATATAAAGTCAGGAATATCGAATTTACCGGTAACACGGTTTTTAGTGATGATGCTTTAAAACAGAGACTTGATTTTTCTAAAGGGGATGTGTTTGATTATGATAAGTTTGAAAAGAATCTTCATGGAAATGAAAAACAGACTGACCTGTCATCACTCTATTTGGATAACGGGTATCTGACATTTAATGTGCAGGAGACAGAACAGAAAGTTCCACCTGATTCAATGGATATATTTATAAGGATAGTAGAAAGAAGTCAGTTTAAAGTCGGGAAAGTGGATATTACTGGAAATGACAAAACAAAGGATAAAGTAATCAGGAGAGAATTGTATACAATACCGGGAGATTATTTTAATCGCGGTTTGCTCCTGAGAAGTGTGCAGCAGCTTGCCAATCTTCAGTATTTTAATGTTGAAAAACTTTATGGCCCGGAAGCAATTGATTATTCACTTGCAAATGACAGCACTGTGGATGTTGTGTTTAATGTTGAAGAAAAATCAAGCGACTATCTTAATGCTTCTGTTGGATATAGCGGAAGCTTTGGTTTTAGCGGTTCGGTTGGAATTACTCTTACTAACTTCTCTCTGGCAGAACCATTTAAACTTGGTGGCGGTCAGGTATTAAGTTTTAACTGGCAGTTTGGGGTCGGCAGCCTTTATAGGACATTCACATTGGGCTTTACCGAACCCTGGTTCATGGATACTCCTACTCTCGTCGGTGCCGAGGTATTTGATACAAGAATTTCGTATGGATACGATATGCGGCAGTCGGGAGGTACCTTAAAACTGGGAAGGAGATTAAAATGGCCCGATGATTTTTTCTATGTACAGGGTCTTTTCAAATTCCAGTATAATGACGTAATCAATGGACAAAATTATTATGCTGAGGGATTGTCAAGGCAGTATACTGTTGGAGCAACTATATCCAGAAAAGACATTGATAACCCAATTTTCCCGTCCACAGGTTCAAGTTTTGCACTGGATGGTGAGCTTTCAGGAGGACCACTGCTTCCTGGAAATGTTGACTATTATAAGCTCGGCTTCAATGCCGAATGGTATAAACGGCTTTTTAATTCAAATAGGATCGTTCTTTATACCCTGGCCAATTATGGTTACCTTGAGGAACTTGTTAAGGGTACACCGGTATTACCATTTGAATTTTTTTATATGGGCGGAAATGGCCTGGTCATTGCGACAACTCCTTTAAGAGGATATGATGACCAAACGGTCGGCCCAAGAAATTCTGCAGGAAATATAATTGGCGGAAGAGTGATGTCAAGATACACAGCTGAACTTAGATTTGCTGTAACACTTGAACCTATTCCTTTATATCTTCTTGCTTTTGCTGAAGCTGGAAATGTTTGGAAGGACATAAATACAACTGATCCTTTTAATCTTAGAAGATCGGCAGGGTTCGGTGCAAGAATTTTGATTAACCCAATCGGATTAATCGGATTCGATCTAGGTTATGGATTTGATAGAATGCAGGTCGAAGGTAAGGACCCCGCATGGTTATTTCATTTTCAGTTTGGAAAAGGGTTTTAATACTAAAAACCTAATTTTGTTGTAAATTAACACATTAAATTATTTATTTTAAAATAAAGCTAATTTTAATTAAAAAAATCTGAGGTAAAAGTAGTGAAAAAGTATGTTTTAATTCTTTCAATATTATTCCTGAACTTTGGTTTTCTTCAGGCACAGACCAATCAGAAAATTGGTTATGTTGATTCCCAGGTAATCCTTACTCAATGGTCTGAAGCTATAAAAGCCCAGGGTGATCTTGATGCGATTACAAATAAATGGTCTGCACAATTGGATAGTATGACAAAGTCATATCAGCAGACTGCTGATGATTACCAGAAACAGGTTAATACTATGCCTGAAGATAAAAAACTTACAGCACAGCAGAAACTTGTTCAAATGGAACAGGATATTATTGATTTCAGAAAACAGAAATTTGCACAGGGAACAGGAGAAATCTATAAGAAGAATGATGAAATCTTTGCCCCTATAAAAAATAAAATCTATGATGCAATTGGAAAGGTTGCTAAAGAGGAAGGTATGAATTTTATTTTTGATAAAAGCGGGGATATAATTCTTCTATATGCTGATTCCGCTTTCGACGTTACATATAAAGTCCTTGATAAGTTAAAAAGAGGAAGTTAAGTTCCATTAATATAAATTTTGAAATAAAACAGTTCTTTATAATTTAAAGAACTGTTCTTTTTTTCAGACCAATTTAAATATTTAGTTCGGAGTTTTTATGAAAAGCTTTGGGATAATTCTCTCAGCATTAATTTTAACTATTTTTTCTTCAGTTTCATTTGCTCAACTGAAAATCGGCTACGTGGATTCGAATACAATTATGGATAATCTGCCCGATGCCCAGGATGCCCGTCAAAAGCTGGATGCCCTTGTAAAAGAATGGCAGGATGAGCTTAATAAAAAAGAGGCTGACTGGAAAACAAAATATGATGATTATGAAAAGAGAAAACTTATTATGACAGATCAAACCCGTTCTGAAACTGAAACTGAACTCATGAACATGGAAAAAGATATTTCTGATTATAGAGAAAAGAAATTCGGTACGAACGGTGAATTATTTCAGAAACAGGATGAATTAATGAAACCGGTCCAGAATAAAATATTTACGGCAATACAGGATATTGCTCAGGATGAGAATCTGGATTTTGTTTTTGACAGAAGCGGTGATGTCATGCTTCTTTATGCTAAAGAAGAATATGATATTACAAATAAAGTTCTTGATAAACTTAAACTTGAATAATGAGAATAATTCTTAAGGATATCGCTGAATATGTCGGCGGAGAGATTACCGGGAATGAAAATCTTGAGATAAAAAATCTTGCTAAGATTGAGGAAGCTGGATCCGGGGATCTCACTTTCCTTTATTTGCAACATTACGAAAAATATTTTCCATCTACAGAGGCTTCTGCTATAATTGTAAAGCCGGGATTTAGTAAATCAAGAAATGATATTTCTTATATCGAAGTTAATGATCCTAATAAAGCATTTTTTAAGCTAATCAGAAAATTCTTTCCTCCATCTTACCCGCTTACCGGCATTGACAAAACAGCATTTGTTCATCCTGATGCACAAATTGGTAATAACGTGGCTCTGGGAAAAAATGTTGTTATTTCTGAAAGATGTAGTATAGGAAATAATGTTAAAATATTTCATAATACTGTACTTCTTCAGGAGGTTGAAATCGGGGATGATTGCATAATTTTTCAAAATGTGAGCATTAGAGAGAAATGCAGAATCGGGAATAGGATAATTGTTCATCCCGGTACGGTGATAGGATCTGATGGATTTGGATTCGAACCTGATGAAAACGGAAAGTTTCAGAAAATTCCCCAGATTGGAAATGTTATAATTGAAGATGATGTTGAAATTGGTTCTAATGTCTCGATTGATAGAGCTTCAATTGGTTCGACCATAATTAAGGAAGGTGTTAAAATTGATAACCTTGTCCAGATAGCTCATAATGTTTATGTGGGCGAGAATACAATTATATCCGGCCAGGCAGGAATTTCAGGTAGTACTAAGGTTGGAAAGAATTGTTTTATCCTGGGCCAGGTGGGATTGACCGGACACATCGAAATTGCAGATAATGTAATTCTGATAGCTCAATCGGGAGTTTCAAAAAGTATCACTAAAGCCGGAACTTATTTTGGAAGTCCTGCCAAAGAAGTCAAGACTGCTTTCAAACTTGAATCACACATAAGGAATCTCCCTGATTATGTGAAAAAGATTTCCGAATTGGAAAAAGAAATAAAAAACCTTAAATCATTAGTTCATAAAAAATCCTGAATTCAGGATCTGTCTTAAATCGCATCTTGTAATTGAATTCACCCGACTCATATGTCGAATTTCATCAATAGTATGATCCGGCTAAAATTGTATTTCAAAACTCAACTTACTATTTTATTAACCAATTTTTAAAATATAATTCAGGAAAAAGTAAATGCTGGAACAACAAAGAACTATTGCTAAAGAGGTTTCTATTTCGGGTATTGGTTTGCATACCGGTACTGAATGTATAATGACATTCAAACCCGCTCCTGAAAATTATGGAATTAAATTTGTTAGAAGCGACCTAAACGGAAATCCTGAAATTCCTGCTAATGCAGATTATGTAATAGATGTTTCAAGAGGTACTACACTCGGGATAGGAGAAGCAAAAGTTCATACTGTAGAACATGTTCTTGCAGCAGTATACGGATTGCAAATTGATAATCTGATTATTGAAATGAATGGAATTGAACCGCCGGTCGGTGACGGCAGTTCCGTACCGTATGTGAATGAGCTTCTTCGGACGGGTTTTATTCAGCAGGAAGCACCTAAAGATTATCTTATCATTGATGAAACGGTTATGTACCACAATGACGATAAACAGATAGATATTGTAGCATTGCCCCTTGATGGCTATCGTATTACAGTAATGGTTGACTACCAGAATCCTGCACTTGGAAGTCAGCATACAGGATTATTCGATCTTGAAAAAGAATTTGTTACTGAATTTGCTCCCGCAAGAACTTTTTGCTTCCTGAGCGAAGTGGAGGAACTTGCAAACCAGGGTTTAATAAAGGGTGGGGATATTGATAATGCTATAGTTATAGTTGACAGAGATCTTAATGAGGATGAACTTGATAAGCTGCGTAAAAAAGTCGGTATTAGGGATAGAATTTCACTTGGTATGAACGGCATCCTTAATAATAAGGAGCTTCGCTTCAGAAATGAACCGGTTCGTCATAAACTCCTTGATCTTATCGGTGACCTGGTGTTGATAGGGGCTCCTGTTAAAGCGCAAATACTTGCTGCAAGACCCGGTCATAAATCAAATGTCGAGTTTGCAAAGCAGGTGAGGAAACTCTATCAGCAAAAAAAACTGGTAAAGAAATATCAACTTGTTAAAAAGGAGGGTATTGTATTTGACGCTAATGCAATACAGAGAATACTTCCTCATCGATACCCTTTTCTCCTTGTTGATAAAATTATAGAACTTCAAATAGATAAAAAGGTAATCGGAGTCAAATCTGTTACTGTTAATGAACCTTTCTTTCAGGGACATTTCCCGGGACAGCCAATAATGCCCGGTGTTCTCATCATTGAATCAATGGCACAAACAGGTGGCATTCTTCTTCTGAATTCTTTTCCGGATCCTGAGAAGAAACTCGTGCTTTTTATGCAGATAAATAACGCGAAATTCAGGAAGCCCGTGCTTCCCGGTGATCAACTATATCTTGAAATTGAACTTACTAATAAAAAGAGTAAAGTAGTATTGATGAAGGGTAAAGCTTATGTTAATGAAATACTTGTGGCGGAAGCAGATTTTATGGCCGGTATAGTAGATCGTGAATCTACTTTAAACAGTTAATCTGGGATATAAATTATGGTGACTATTCATCCTACCGCAGTCGTTAGTAGTAAAGCAAAATTGGGAGATAATATAAATGTACTTCCGTTTTCAATCATAGAAGATAATGTCGAAATTGGTAATGATTGTACAATAGGTCCTCACGCCGTTATTTATAACGGTGCGAGAATAGGTAATAATGTTATAATTCATCAATCCGCTTCAATTGCACATACGCCCCAGGATTTATCATTTGCAGGTGAGGAATCCTATTTCTACGTTGGAGATAATACAAGAATTCATGAATTTGTAACTCTTCATCGCGGGACAAAATCTACAGGATTTTCACGTGTGGGTAAAAATTGTCTTTTAATGGCATATGCTCATGTAGCCCATGATACGGTGGTCGGAGATAATTGTATTCTGGCTAATGCAGTGCAGGTCGCGGGACATTGCATTCTTGAAGATTATGTTATTATTGGAGGATTAACTCCTGTTCATCAGTTTTGCAAGGTCGGTCAGCATTCAATGACTGGAGGAGGATTTCGTATTGTGCAGGACGTACCTCCGTTTATACTTGCCGGCAGTGAACCACTAAAATATTCAGGTTTGAATATTATTGGTCTGAGAAGGAGAGGATTCAAAACTGAAGATATCGAAGCCCTGAAAAAAGCATATTCAATTTTGTACGATAAGGCATATAATGTTTCTCAGGCACGTGAGAAAATATCACTTGAACTTGGTGAAAATGAGTATGTCAGAAAATCACTTGAATTCTTGAAGGATAGTAAAAGAGGCATTATAGGGAAATGAAATGGAAATATGTAAACACCGGTGAAAATACCGGTTCTTTTAATATGAGATATGATTTGAATCTTGTCAGAGATGCATCGTCGGGTAATGTAGTTTTTCGGCTGTATAAATGGAATCCATATTGCATTTCTCTTGGCGCAAACCAGGATGAATCGGAAATAGATATTGTTAAGGCTAAAAGAGATGGGATCGATTTGGTAAAAAGACCTACAGGAGGCAGAGCTATTCTTCATTCGGAAGAATTGACATATTCTGTTACTACTGTTCTGGATAATGATTCATCGCCCAGAAGTATGTACCGCTTGATAAATTTTGCTCTGCTTGAGGGATTAAAAATTTATGATACACGTTTGACCTCTTTGGAAGCTGAAGGAGTAGAACCTGATTTGCTGTCATTCTATAAAGAGAGTTTAAGTTCGGCCTGCTTCGTGGTTCCGGCAAAAAATGAAATAAAATATAATGGTAAGAAACTGGTTGGGAGCGCTCAAAGAAAAATTGGCGGCATACTTCTGCAGCATGGATCAATTATGTGTGGAAATTATCATGTAAATTTGGCAGGTTACCTCAATCTTCCTCAGGATGAAAGGCTGGAGATTAAAAAGGTATTGAAAAATAAGACTACTGAACTGGAAAATATTCTTCAGAATAAGACTGACTATGATAGACTTTCTGAGTCGCTTGTAATGGGATTCGAAAAATATTTTACGGTAAATATGTTGAGAGAGGAACCAATATTTAATGGTTAAAATCAATGAGTACAGAAAAAACTATAAAAAGAATTACTACAAAATCCCTTGCTTTGCTTAAACGTAAGGGCATAAAAATATCTGCATTAACGGCTTACGATTTTATTATTGCAAAATTATTGGATGAAGCCGGTATCGATATAATTCTGGTTGGTGATTCTCTGGGTAATGTATTTCAGGGAAATGAAACAACCCTTCCTGTAACAATGGACGAAATGATTTATCACACTAAAGCTGTTTCCAAAGGAATTAACCGTGCAATGCTTGTGGTTGATATGCCGTTTATGTCATATCAGTTGAGTACCGATGAAGCCTTTAGAAATGCAGGAAGAATTATGAAGGAAACTTCGGCTGGTGCTGTTAAGCTTGAAGGAGGAAAGAGGGTGGCGGAGGCAATCAGAAAAATCACGGAAGCCGGTATTCCTGTCATGGGTCATATTGGATTGACCCCGCAGAGTATTCACCTGTTCGGAAGTTACAGAGAGCGGGGGAAAGATGAGAAGGAAGCACTGGAATTACTTGAAGATGCACGAATAGTTGAAGAAGCAGGAGCATTTGCATTGGTGCTTGAAAAAATACCCGCACAGCTTGGCAGGAGAATTACTGAATCAGTTGAAATTCCGACAATCGGCATCGGTGCCGGTCCTTATTGCGACGGACAAATCCTTGTTACTCCGGATATGCTCGGTTTAAATGTTGATTTTCATCCAAGATTTGTCAGGTATTATGCGGAACTGGCTTCACTTGTTACTGGAGCTGTTAAAAAATATATTCAGGATATAAAAGAAAAAAAATTCCCTACAGAAGAGGAAAGTTATTAATAAGCTCTGTTATTAATTATTTTGCTTTGGATTTCGTTATAAAAATTTTTCCTTTAAGCCTTTATCCTTATGCCTCCTGTTTCTGACTTTATTTGATTACTTGATAATTGTTAAAATTTGATATATGATTTTTCGATTTTCCTTCTGTTTATTTTTTTTATTTTTAATTTCCCCGGTTAATTTTTCCCAGGAAAATATTAAAACGTATCTTGAAGGAGCAAATATTACTTCAATACAGGATAACGCTGGGGATATCTGGATAGCAACTTACGGACAGGGTATTTATAAGTATTCTAAAAAAGAAGATACATGGGAAAATTATTCCACAAAAGAAGGGAACCTGTCCAATGATCTTTTCTTTAATATTGCTGCCAGTAAAAATTATATCTGGGCGGGTGCAGCAGAAGGACTATATATATTAAATAAAAAATTGAATAAATGGGTCAATAAAAAATTTGCAATGGGGGGAGAAATGGGTAACTGGATTCGCTCATTATGTTATGATTCTACTCAAAATGTATTATGGATTGGAAGATTCAAAAATCTTACCCGACTTGATGTAAGACAACAGAAATATACAGATTACAATAAAACCGTAAACGGTGATTCAAAAACTAATAACTTTACAACTATTTCACTTGATGGTGATAGTCTGATCTGGTTCGGAACAGAAGGAGGTGTGCATAAATATTATAAGAAGAGAAATATAAATAGTACTATTGCATGGGATTTTTATAATAATAAAAACGGCGAATTTCTGGAGCAGGGTTCTTTTGTATCCATCAGTGACTTGCTCTTTGATAATAAATATATCTGGTTTGGAACCGATGAGTTTATTACTAAGGAACAACCGGATTTTAACCTCGGCGGAATTTATATCTATGACAGAAACAAGCATTGGGTTAGGATTTCTAAAAAAGATGGTCTTCCTGCAAATGGAATTTATTGTATTGCCAGAACTGGCAATACGATCTGGGCCTCAGTTTACCAGTTTTCCAAAAATGACAGGACTGAATATGGACATGGGCTTGTTCTCATAAATAGGATTACAGGACAAATAGAGCCGATTAACCTGGAAAATGATAAGATAAAAACTGCAACTATTCTCTCAATGCTCTTCGATGGAGTTGATTTCTGGATTGGTACGGACAGCGGGTTGTTCAGAATTCAAATAGATAATCCTTTGGCCCATTGGAGCGGCAGGAAACAATCCTTAAATATTGAAAAACCAATAAAACGGAAAAGAAAATAGGGTTCTCCACTCTAACATTTATCTCCGGATTCTTTCTGAAGAATCAATTTATACTTATTTTTACTAAGATAATTCAAATTAAGGATAATTTATGGTATCCATTCCGGTTCGTAGGATGAACGAACTCAAAAAAAATTTTAAAGGACTCAATGTTGCTGTTATCGGGGATATGATGCTTGATTGTTATTTCCAGGGCGATGTTAAAAGAATTTCGCCAGAAGCACCAGTTCCGGTTGTTGAGGTAGGTAATGAATTCTTTCGTTTCGGCGGTGCTGCAAACGTAGCATTGAATATTTTAAAGTTAAGTGGAAATCCTTTACCGGTTGGAGTAATCGGATATGACAATGATGGCTCAATTTTCACCTCTTTAATAAATGAATCGAATATAAATGCCGAGGGTATCTTCCTGGATGAAGAAAGGCCTACTACCTCTAAAACAAGAGTAATTGCTAATAATCAGCATGTTGTGAGGATCGATAAGGAAAGTAAAGAATATATTTCAAAGAATGTACAGAACAAAATCTTTAATTATCTTGAAGCTCATAGTAAAAATTTGGATGCCATAATACTTGAAGATTATAATAAAGGTGTTCTTACTCCTTCTTTAATCGAGAAAATAATTCAACTTGCCCTTTCAAAGGATATTATAGTAACTGTGGATCCTAAATTCAATAACTTTTTTTCTTATAAGAATGTCACGGTTTTTAAACCAAATAGAAATGAGGCTGAGGACGTTCTTGGAATAAAAATCAGAACTGATGAGGATATCTCAAATGCGGGTAATAAGATACTTGAAAAACTGAATGCAGAATATGTTTTACTCACACTCGGGGAAGGTGGAATTGTAGTTTTTGAAAAGGGTAAGCCCGCAAAAAGAATGCCGACAAAAGCTAGAAAAGTCGCAGATGTGTCAGGTGCAGGTGATACAGTGATTTCAACTCTGACAATGGCAATGGCAGCCAAGGCAGACATAATTGAAGCATCATATCTGGCAAATTTTGCAGGAGGAATAGTATGTGGCGAAATTGGAATTGTTCCGATTGAATTGGATAAATTATTCGACAGTGTGAAGGAAGACCACCAATGAGCAGCATTAAATCACAGGAAGAAATCGTCGTTCTGAGAGAATTATTTAGAAAACAAAAAAAAAAAGTTGTATTTACAAATGGCGTTTTTGATATAATTCACGCAGGTCACGTCGATTACCTGATTAAATCAAAAGCGATGGGAGATATACTTATTGTCGGGTTAAACAGTGATAAAT
>DATICR010000226.1:0-4601 GCA_035456745.1 Ignavibacteriaceae bacterium | reverse complement strand
ACTATTACGATCGGGGCTATAATAATAGTTATAATTACAACGGATATGATAATGACGGATTTGGTTATTTCTATTCATCCTTATCACCATATGGAAGTTGGATTGAGTTTGGGGATGGTGTTTATGGTTGGAAACCATTCCATATGAATAATATCTGGGCACCTTATTCAGATGGCCGGTGGATTTGGACTTCTGACGGTTGGTATTGGGATTCTTATGAACCATTTGGTTATCTAGTTTATCACTACGGCAGATGGTATTACGATGGTTATTATGGTTGGATCTGGATTCCTGATTACCAGTGGGCACCTGCATGGGTTGAATGGAGATATGATAATGACTATATAGGCTGGGCACCACTACCTCCTTATGCTGTATTTTCAATATCAGTCGGAATTCATTTCACACATGTATACACTGTTCCTTATGCACACTGGCATTTTGTTCAATATCATTACTTCTGTGATCCTTATGTTGGTAAATATTTCGTCGGATCAAAGTATAAATATAGAATTTTTTCTCAGACGAAGTACAGACATGATTATGGCTGGAGAGATGGACGGGTTATTAACCGCGGAGTTGATGTAGACCTGGTAAGGCAGAGAGGTAAAGTGGATATACGTGAACGCAACTTAAGAACTGTTTCAAATCTGAGAGACATTAACGACAGAAACAGAGTAAGCGATAATGAAGTCAGAACGTTTATTCCTGATAAAAAGAATTTTACCGGAGCCAGGGTTAAAGACGTTAAAATCGAAAGAACTAAGAGAAATACTTCTCTTGAAACTTCAAAACTTGAATTCGGCAGAACAAATCTTGAAAGAAAAGATGTGAACGTAAATACCAATAAAGATTCAAGGAATCGTGAGGTTAAAAAGGAGAAATCCGGGATAAGTACTGATAGAAATTCAAACAGTAATATAAATCGGAATAGTACTGATCAGAAAAAAATTGCTCCGCGTAATGAAACGGGTAAGACTGAAAGAAAACAAATAGAAAAACCTGTTCAGCGAACCCAGGAAAGGAAGGATCCGCGTACTCTTGCTCCTTCAAGAACTGAAACCAAGCAACAGGTTGATGTGAGGAAAACCGAAATCAATAAAAATAATAACAGGAAGGATTCCCGCACTCTTGCTCCTTCTAAAACAGATACCAGACAAGAGACTTTAAGAAAAAATAACAATATGGATACCCGGACAGTTGTTCCTTTAAGAACTGAAACGAAACAACAGACTGAATTGAGAAAAAGCAATCCTGTTGAAAACAAAAACAGGATGCAGTCAGGAACAGGCAACACTCAGGTTCAAAAAAGAAATGATGGAGGCAACAATAATATAAGTCGCAGTAATTCAGGAGATATTCGTGCCCAGAGGCAGGGAAACAGGGGTAATGATAGGTCGCAGAGGAGATAAAGGGGCAATTCAGGAAAAATGCGGGAACCCAGACGAGCCTCAATGATTCTTGTATATCCTCTCCTCCAAATAAAGGTACCGGTTCAAAAAACCGGTACCTTTTTAATACAGGTAATGAGCAGCAATTCTTAGATTCACAAATTCAACCATCCTTAAATTCGAAAGTTTGCAAATCTGCTAATCTCAGTAATTTCAAATTCCTTATTTAGGTATAGTAGATAACACAGGTATTTCATAATTTTGTAATATACTTTCAAATAAAAATGGGAATGGAGATACTTAAATGAAAATTAGTAAAGAAGATGCTCTTGAATATCATAGTCAGGATCGGCGTGGTAAGATAGAAGTAATTGCCACCAAACCCTGCCTGACTTCAAGGGATTTATCATTGGCTTATACTCCCGGTGTTGCCGTACCTTGCCTGGAAATCGCAAAAAATGACGATGATGTTTATAAATATACTGCAAAAGGCAATCTCGTTGCTGTAGTATCAAATGGTACGGCTGTTCTGGGATTGGGCGATATTGGTCCTCATGCAGGGAAACCAGTTATGGAAGGAAAGGGTGTATTATTTAAACGGTTTGCAGATATAGATGTTTTTGATATTGAGCTTAAGAGTAAAGATCCAAAAGAAATAATTCGTGCAGTTCAGCTATTAGAACCAACCTTTGGAGGTATAAATCTTGAAGATATTAAGGCTCCTGAGTGTTTTGAGATTGAAGAAACATTAAAAGAGACAATGAACATTCCTGTATTCCATGATGATCAGCATGGAACTGCTATTATTTCCTGTGCTGCTTTAATTAATGCTGCCGAACTTACCGGGAAAAAACTAAAAGATTTGAAAATTGTTGTTAATGGCGCAGGTGCTGCGGCGATTTCCTGCTGTAAGCTTTATATAATGGCTGGTGCTACCCGGGAAAATATTTTTATGTTCGATTCGAAAGGATTAATCCATAAAGGCAGAAATGATTTAAATAAATATAAACAGCTGTTTGCTCACGAAAAAGATTCCGGTACCCTGGCAGAAAATATGGTAGGTGCGGATGTATTTATAGGACTCTCAATTGGGGGTGTTGTTTCGAAGGATATGGTAAAATCAATGGCGAAAGATCCTATTGTTTTTGCTATGGCAAATCCTGATCCTGAGATTACATATGAAGACGCCATTGAGGTGCGCAATGATATAATTATAGCAACCGGCAGGAGTGACTACCCTAACCAGGTTAATAATGTTCTCGGATTTCCATTTATATTCAGAGGAGCATTGGACGTAAGAGCTTCCGCAATCAATGAAGAAATGAAAATGGCTGCTACACGAGCATTGGCTGAACTGGCTAAAGAAAAAGTTCCTGAGATGGTTATAAATGCTTACGGTGGTCAGGATTTTTCATTCGGACGTGAATATATTATTCCTAAACCTTTCGACCCTCGTGTATTATGGCACGTTGCCCCTGCTGTAGCTAAAGCCGCTATAAAAACAGGTGTTGCCCGCGTGAAAATTGAAGACTGGAGTACTTATGAGGAACAATTGAAAGAACGACTGGGACTTTCCAAAGAGGTTATCCGGGTTATGATTCATAAAGCTAAAGAAGAACCCAAAAAGGTTGTTTATCCTGAAGGAGAAGAAGAAAAAATTATCAGGGCTGCTCATGCAGCTTACACTGATAATATAGCTTTCCCGGTACTTCTCGGTGATGAATTTAAAATCCGTAAAATTATTGCAAATCTCGATTATGATCAAAATGAGTTTACGGTTATCGATCCTTTGAACAATACCAAAGCTGAAGTTTATGCGACAGCTTTTTATAAGAGACGTTTGAGAAAAGGTGCTGCATTAAAAGAAGCAAGAGATATGATGAAAGAATCGATTTATTTCGGTTCAATGATGGTTTCTATGGGTGATGCAGATGCCTTAATCGGTGGATTAACTACTAACTATCCTGCAACAATAAAACCTGCTTTACAATGTGTAGGTGTTAAAACAGGATTTAAAGTTGTTTCCGGTTTATATATTGTCATTACTTCAAAACGGGCTTATTTCTTCACCGATACAACCGTCAATATAAACCCGACTGCCGAACAATTAGCGGAAATTGCTATCACTGCTGCTGATACTGTTCATGAATTTGATCTTATACCGCGAGTGGCAATGCTGTCTTTCAGTAATTTCGGAAGTTCAAAATATCCTGAATCAGAAAAAGTCAAGAAAGCTGTTGAAATAGTAAAAGATCTCCGTCCTGATTTAATGGTAGATGGTGAGATGCAGGCAGATACAGCGGTCGTTCCGCAAATATTGGAGAAAGATTTTCCTTTCAGTATGCTTAAAGGTGGTGCAAATGTTCTGGTTTTCCCCAATCTGGATGCCGGGAATATAGCTTATAAATTAATGGCAAGAATAGGAGGAGCCACGGTAATTGGTCCTATCCTGCGTGGAATGAGAAAACCAATTCATGTACTTCAGAGAGGAGCTACTGTAGATGATATAATTAATATGACTGCCATTGCAGTAGTTGATTCTATTCATCTAAATAAACAACTGAAAAAAGTGGTTGAAGAGGAGCTTGTCTAAATTATTTTCCCCGGGCTGGTAAATTTTATTTACCAGCTTGTTTTTTATTTTATCAATTATGTTTTCCTGCCTCGGTTTAAGATTTAAATTAGCAAATTGTTCAAGATTCATACCTTTACCGATCTGTTTCACATATCCCGAAGCATAAATATTTTTCACGAATTCTATTCTATCCATTATATTTGAAAATGATAAAGAAATACTATCTCCGGAGTCCCTGTGGATTATTCGTAGAATATTATCCTCTTCAATTTCTTCGATATCCCATTTGCTTGAAAATATAGCATAATTTATTTTTACACTTGGTTGCTCTTTTCCGTATATTGGATCCACGTAAATTTTTCCCGCATATTTTGTCAGGCTTATATTTAACCCTTTAGTGCCTGTAGTATTTCCTTTGTCCATACCTTACTCCTTATCGAAAGTTAGAATTTAATCAGAATTAAGGTAAATCTTTAGTAGAATTTATACTGTGATCAATTACAATGGGAGTTATTTTTGTGTTGTGAAATAAAGAACCGGACATAGTCCGGTTTCTAAAAATTAAAGAAATTTAATTTACTTTGATAGAATTTTCCCATTGGAAAGCATTACTTGGTAGGAATAGCCCGCTCCAA
>DATICR010000225.1:0-4773 GCA_035456745.1 Ignavibacteriaceae bacterium | reverse complement strand
AATATGGATTTCACCTGAAGAAGTTTCAATTTCTATTTCACTTCCACCGCCATTTAGTATATATACGTCTTTCAGACGATCGGAGCTTTTATCTTCGGTGGCTTTAGTGAAATCTGAAGAAATAGGATATTTACCTTCATTTCCCAAAGTACCCCAGTCACGGACTTTTGCTACAATTGTTGCCTTCGCATTCGATGGAATGTATAACGTAATATTACCGCTTCCCGACTTTATTTCACTGTTAACCTTGGGATCCGGATTAAGCTCAACATAAACATCGCCTGATCCAGTGTAGCATTTAATTCCGCCGTTTACATCTTTAAGCGTCAGGTTGCCGCCGCCTGTAGTAAATTTATTATTTCCGGTTGTGCTGTTCAATGAAATATTCCCGCCGCCAGTAGTTACTTTAGTTGATCCTTTAACTTTCATAACATCAACATTACCGCCGCCGGTTGTTATAATCAATTCTCCATCAACATTTGCTGCATTCACATTACCGCCGCCCGTCCTTAGTGTTAAACCTTTTTTCACATCAGATACGGTTATATTTCCGCCGCCGGTACCAAGATCAGCCGTTCCGGAAATAACTCCAAGTTTCAGATCACCGCCGCCACTGTTTATAGCTGCATTACCATTTATTTGCCCGGTTGTTATTTCTCCACCCGAGGTATTTAAAGACGCATTGCCGGTTATATCATTTGTTTTAATATCCCCTCCTGCTGTTGAGCAATCAATTTTGCCTGTGATATTCCCGTTAATCTTTATATCTCCCCCTGCGGAATTCAGATCAAGATTAATTGAAGAAGGAACCGATAATGAAAGATCCTCACCTGGATCATCACCTGATGTAATGGTAAGTGTATTTCCGTTCTGTATCATTTTAAATGAGGAACCTGAATCTTCATCCTCATCATATTTTACATCAATTTCAGGTTTGCTCCATACATCAATGTTTATGTCACCGAAACTGATGTTGACTTCTAATCTTCCGTTATTTCCAATATTGAATGATTTATTTTTTTGCTGGGCAAATGAAACTGTAATTCCCAGCAGTATGAACATTATCATTATGATAATTTTTTTCGTATTTGACTTCATTTATTTATACTCCTTAAGTACTGTTTTTGCCTGGTATCGTATATAATTATTGTCATCCTGCTCACCTTTTTGTCTAAGAACGGAAAGGTCGTCCCGGTCAAACGAACTTCCCGATTTACTGGCTTCCACAAGTTTGTTCATTGCTTCGATCCGCATACCTGAAGATGAATCATTCTGCAGAACATAGAGCAGGGTTTTTTTGATTTGATCATCAAATTTGAATTTATTGAGCAGCTTCATCGCCTCCCAGCGAACACCCTGGTTGTTATCGAATTTGATAACGGATAAAAGAGCATTTTTAATATCATTATCCTGTTGAGGCTGACTGCTTGAGTTTATGAGGCTGATAGTATTCAGTCTTGTACCGGGATTATCTTCATTCAACATTGAATATGTTAAAATACTCTGAATCTCCGGATCATTTATCTTTCCCTTGATGTGTACCGGTTTTACAGCATCAAAAGTAAAATCAACTGTTCCGTCAACCGAATTTTTATTTATAAACCTGATGTTATTGATCTTCATATCATCAGATAGCATTGCTTCAGTATTTCCGTTTTGCTGCTGAATGTTCTCAAGTGAATAATGAACAGTCCCGGGAGAATTAAAAACAAAATACCCTATTATAAGTCCTATAATCAAAAATGAAAAAGCTGCTGCCGCTAATTGCGGTGTGAGAAAAAATGAAGAGGAGAATTTTCCGGATATTCTTTTCCATAAGCTTAATTTCATTTTTTCTGCTCTGAGGCTAATTCGAAGTTCTTTCCTTGCTTCTGTCAGAATGTTTTCATCAGGATCAGGAAGTTTATCCTTGAGTAATGCCTCATGTAAAACTTTCGTGGAATTAAATTCAGAGCGGCATAATGCACAATTCTTCAGATGTTCTTCGAGTTCATTCTTTTCAGCATTATTGATGTCGCCGAAGAAATATTCATCTATTAATATTTTATATTTTTTATGATTCATTTTTTGCTCCAAATTCATGTCTAATCTTAATTTTTCCGACTAAATAATTATGTGCTTTAAGCATAATAGAGATCTTCAAGCTGTGTTCGCATTTTTCTTACTGCCTCAAACAGATATTTTTTAATAGTACCTTCCCCGCATTTCAGAATTTCTGCAATTTCTTTTAGTTTATATCCCTCATAATGTTTTAAGATAAAAATCATTTTTTGTCTCGCAGGTAATGATTCAAGTGCCTGATTTATATGTTCGGATATTTCACTGCTGTCTGTGATGCGATCCGGTGCCGGTTTATCATCAACAATTTCAAATCCCTGCTTCATATTTTCATTTTCCTCCTGTTCTTCATCAGGATGAATTGAGATGAATTCTCTCTTTTTAATATTGGTCTTATGTGTAAGGCATACATTTGTTACTATCCTATAAAGCCAGGTTGAAAATTCACTTTTGAACTGGAAATTTTTCAATCCCTTAAAGACCCGGATAAATACGTCCTGGTAAATATCACGTGCATCTTCTTCATTCCTAACGTACTTTAATGCAAGAGACAGCACTTTTTTGTCGTAGTTATAAATAAGCTGCTCAAAAGCAGTAATATTTCCTTTCTGTGCACTTATTATGAGTTCCGTTTCCTGCTGTGTCATTTATTAATCCATTATCAATTAGTTAGACTTCGAGAAATCAGAAAAGGTTGGTTTATGTAAAGATAAAAGAAAAAAGTCAAAAGATTAAAGACAAGATTAGGAGAAGGATGCCAGAATGGTTTATTTATAGTAGCAGTTCCTTTTTCATTTTAGTCAGGGACTCATTTATCGAATGTGGCTTATAGCCAAGCTGAGTTTGTGCTTTTAGTATTATTAAACCGGATTTCAGTGGGCGTGGGGCGAGCTGATGGAGTTCATCTGTAGTAATGGGAAAAATAAGGGTTTTATCCAGGTTGAAAAAATCGGCAATTTTTAATGTGAAATCATAACGACTTAAAAATTCTTTCCCCCCGATATTAAATACACCGTATTTCTTATATTCGATTACTTTACTAATCGCCTGGATAAGATCGTCTATAAATGTCGGGTTATTTATCTGATCGGTTACAATTCTGATTTTTTGTTCATTTCGAAGGGAATTTACAGCCCATCTGACATAATCAGGCCGGCTATTATGTGCAATGCCATATAAAACATTCGTCCTGAGAATAGTATTATAAGTTGCGCTTATACGTAAAACATTTTCACTGGCTAATTTCGTTCTTGCATAATAACCAAGTGGATTTGGCTTATCTTTTTCGGAATAAGGACCTCTTTTTCCGTCAAAAATATAATCGCTTGAGAAATGAATAATATGAGCATCAATAACACGTGAAACTTCGGCAATATACTCAACACCCTTCACATTGGTTTTCCATGCCTGTTCACGCTCAGTTTCACTTAAATCCACATTAGTAAAGGCTGCAGCATTAACAATAACGTCGGGATAAAAATCATAGCATAAATCTTTCACTTCGTCTCTGCGTGTAATATCCATTTTCCTGTATTCCGTATCCTCGAATACAGGCTCATCTTCTACTGAGCAGGCAAGCAATTGTATATTCGGCTGTTTGGAATAAAATTCAATCAGCCTTTGTCCGAGCATACCATTCGCTCCAAAAACCAGAATTCTTTTTTTAATTATGTCGTGAGAAAACATCTTTCCTCAAATTCTTCATTTCATTAATATTTTTATATGTGGCAGCATATCCACCGGCAATAACTGCATCCTTTAATGCTGCATCGACAGAATTATTTTTAATATAACTATAAAAAAACACTGCACCAAAGACATCACCGGTTCCAACCTGGTTATTAGTATTCACATTGACAGCAGGCATCTCCTTAATATTTATTTGTTTATTTTCCATGCTACAGCACATAGCACCATCTTTTCCTTTTGTTTCTATGAAAAATTTCACACCTTTATCAAGTATAAATCTTATTATATCATATTTGTCTTTAAATCCGGCTAGAGTAAAAAGTTCTCTGCTGTTTGTTTGTAAAATATCTATATGCTCAGCCCATTTATCAAATTCAGGAATCTGCCTGAATGTACGTCTCATATCTTTATCCAGTCCCCGTGAGAATGTATGCACATCATAATAAATCAGTCCGTTATAATTTTTTCTTATTTCCTTAATCTGGTCCAGAGTTAAATCAAAACCGGTTATCATATTTACTATTATTCCGTCAAATTTGTTTAAATCTGAAGTATCTAAAAATAATTCACCGGTTATATTTTCATATATTTCTTCACGTTCCTTATTATCATAAATATTCAACCTAACTTTAGGTATGATCCCGGTATAATTAAAATATTCCGGGTTCAGCTTTTCATATAGATTTGTAAACAAATCACCGGCTTTTTTATAAGAAGTACAAAGATATATTTCATCATTGGTTTCTTTAATGAAATTCAACGCCGCTGCCGAATAATAAATGCCTCCCGGCTTAATTGTATGCTCATTCTTATAGTATATGTGGTCTTCTACAGAATGACCGATTAAAAGAAATTTCATTTAATTTTTACCGCAAAAGTTTTAAGGGCTTACCGCTAAATTCCTCTTTTTTTTCCATTGGTAAAAGACATTTAGGAAGAATTTAGAATTATCTAAAACCAAACACACTGACAGTTAAACTCACTTTAATTAAAAAAGATAGGTACACTAACGCAATTTAATTGAAT
>DATICR010000224.1:0-4204 GCA_035456745.1 Ignavibacteriaceae bacterium | reverse complement strand
AGATGCATTTAAGGGATGGGGAATGACAAGGCGCGGATAGAAAATCAAAGTTAAAGTTGATTGTAGATAAATCTATATATTGAAAGAGTAACCTAAAGAGGGAAATTCACTTCAAATTATACTTTATGAAGTAAATTTCCCAATCCTGATTGAGATACCTTCAGAGAACCATTTATTGTTTGCCGGAATTATCCTGGATAATATGGACTGTACTAGCCTGGGGACCATTTTCTCCCTGTTCTTCTGAGAAATTGACGCCGGTACCGGCAGCAAGTTTTTCAAAATCTTTATTCACCACACTATTTTTATGAAAATAGACCTCGCGTCCATTTACGGTTCTCAAAAAACCATACCCCTCTGTATAATTTATTCTATCAACAATAGCAGTAACTTCCTGCTGCGGATGCTTTTTTACCTTTTTTCTTTGAATTTCGACAAGTTTCTCCAGTTGTTTTTTTGCAGCATCGAACGCATAGCGGATTACCTTTTCAAGACTATCTGACATTTCACCTTCCCCCGGTTTACGTTCTACAACCAATTCGTGACCGGGAGGAACTCTCATAGTAATTCTAACTCTATGAGGATTGCCTGCATTTATAGTTCTCTGAGGTTTTTCAACAGCAACGCGGCAGCTAGTCATATAATCGCAAACCCTTTCAAGCTTCTTAATTTTTTCACGGATTAAATTATCAATATCATCAGTTTTATTCACATCTCTATATGAAATCTCAACAGGAATCTGCATAAAATCCTCCAGGTTTTTTATATACATATTAACTGAATAACACAAAGAAAAGCAAAAAATTTATTCTTAAATAATAATTCAATCACATCAGAAATAGTGCAAGATCACCTGAAATGATTTTAACCAAGTGTAATCAACATATAGAAATCCACTCAGGCAATCTAATTTCTATTTAAAATTTCCTGCGCTTTTTCTTTATCTCCGGAAAAAGTTAAAGAATTAATTATTTTGAATGAATTGTTTTTATCTACAACAAATGGATAAGTTAATTCCAGGGCTTTTAGTTTCCAGCTTGAAAATGAAGACAAATCCATTAAACCAATTATCTGATCTACTGTAAAATAATTATACTTTACGGATGACTGAAGCACAGCAATCTTATTATCTTCAAATGCTTCATTATTTATACTATTGACGAGACTTCTATAATCTGGTTCGTTCATTGGTAAAACAACCGGGTATACTTCAACATCCTGTTGATTCTTAATAGCTTCGATCATTCTATATATCTTATGTAATTCTCTTACTGATTTATTATACTCACGCGGACGTAATTGAGTAAGATAATCAGCATCCAGTTCATCCAGCTTTTCTTTTATTCTATCGAGCATTTTTTCAGTATTATCTGAAATTACAGGCATCTTTCTATCGTCCCAACTATCATCATTATGATGTTGTGGAAAGGCGAATCCTGCAGTTAGTAGTGTTAAAATAACTATGAATGTTGTTTTAGTATTAATACTTTTCAAATATTCCTCCAAAAAAGGTTTTTACAATAAAAATTTTTCGATTTATATCAAAAAGTCTGCCTGATTAAAAATCTGAAATCGTCATGTGAAATATCAATATTACCAAAATATCCAGAATGAAAAACTTACCTGCAAACAGTTCATTTTACATGGGATGTTCTGCCATTTTGTCATACTAATTCCAGAACCTTTAAATCGGCAATGGTATGATAGTACAACAAGCTTTCAAACAGCCTATAACTACCTGAATTATGATAACAATAAAAGTGAATTTTAGGTGAGGTAAATAACAAAAAGTCTGTCATTTTGGCAGACAATTTATACAGACAAAGATCTTTCTCCAGAGATTAAAAATCTGATAATTAATTACCACGATATCCCGTCCAGATATCCGATTCTTTCTCTTCTTTAATAAAATAAATTGATTTATTATCGCGGGAAAATGTGTACTCCCATTTGTCTTTAAAACCATAATAAAAATCATTAATTGGCCTGACCTCTTTAGTGCCGATGGACAAAACATAAAACCGGCCATCAACAATATACAATATTCTTTTCGAATCATTAAACCAGTCTGCTCCAATTCCTTCAGTAGTGAGTATTTGATAACTTTTGTTACTTATTGAGTATAAAACTATTCCTTTCCCGCTTCCCGTGATCAAATCTGTCAGGTTACCGACGATATATCTACCATCAGGAGAAACTGCAGTTGCATAAAAATACATACCTTTCACAGCAATATTCGGAAGAAAGGTGAGATTTTTAACATTTTCAGAATCAGGATTAAATAGCACATTAGCACTGTTTGAATAATTGGATAGAATCGTATGACCATCAGGAAACCAGAACGGAGTTACAATTGAATTTGAGGTATTTGTTAGCTGTCTGAGATTGCTGCCATCTATATTGATTTTCCAGATTTCATATTTACCCGTTCTGTCGGAATAAAATGCGAGGCTTTTCCTGTCGGGAGACCATTGAGGACCTCTATCTTTAAACATATCATTTGTCAGTTTTGAAATACCGGTGCCATCGATGTGCATTATGTACAGGTCTTCCTGTTGACCTGTACTATTAACTGCTATCCATTTACCGTCAGGGGATACGACCGGAAAAAGGTATTGCTTAGTACCTTCGGTAATTGGAACCGGTGGTCCTATCGACTTTTCTGCTGCAGGATCAAAATTCAATTTATATATATTATCCCTGATCTCTGCTGAAACAAAAACAATTTTCTTGCCATCGTGAGAGAACTTCATCATTTCACAAAAGAGAGATGGAACAGTAGTTGGTTCAGGATCGCTTAATGTTTGCCCAGATTCCTTATCTATCTTTACTCTCCAAAGGTTCATACTACCGCCACGACTGCTGGAATAATAAATATATGAACCGTCCGGTGACCAAGTAGGACTCCAGTTTATAAATTCATCATTCGTAACCATTACAGGTTTAGTACCAGGATAGGACAAAGCATATATTACTCTTTTACCAGTACCGTAAGGAAGACCCCAAAATGCAATCCATTTTCCATCAGGCGACCAGCTGGGTTGTACAGCATCACCATCATAAATTTTTTGAGTTTTGCCGGTACCGGCATCCGCCGTCCAGAGCTGGCTAACTGTTCCTCTTGAATATGGATGCATTACCGATTCAGTAGCAAAAAGAACCAATTTACCATCGGGAGACCAGGCAGGATTATAACCAAAGTCAGTCAATCTTCGGATAGATTCTCCTGTTGATCCCATAACAAAAATTCCCCCACCATCTCTTTCAGACCGAAATACAATTGAATTGCCGTCAGGAGAAAACGAGGATTGATAATTATTCACTCCGGAATCTTTGGTTAAATCAATTGCGTTTCCCCCGCCGATTCTCTGCAGATAAATATGCTGAAATCCGTTTGTTGATTTAGTATAAGTTATATAATTACCATCAGGGGAAATATCAGGGAACAATTCCTCCCCTGACTGTTCTGTTATTTGCTCAAATTTTCTAAAATTCTCCGAAGCGGTGCTTTTAGTCAAAAACAGTAAATAAATAACAATTATTAATAAGATAAAAGATAGCAGCCATGGTAGATATTTCAGTTTGAATATTTTCGTCAAATCGAATTTGTGGTTTAATAATTCAACCGAAAATGCACCGGATTTTTCAGAAATCTTTTGGACAGGGAGTTGTGTCTGCAGAGCCTTTGTATCCACAGCATAAATCCTGCTTTTTCTATGACCAGTTGATTTCTTTATCTTTCTTAAATCCTTTGCCAGTTCTTTTGCCGATTGATACCTTTCATCTTTTTCTTTCTCCAGACATTCCAGAATGATTTCATCCAGTTCAGCATCTATCCCTTCTTTTACGGCCGATAGCGGCGGCGGATCTACATTTACTATTTCATACATTATTGCTGTATCGTGTATTCCCTTAAACGGAGACTCACCTGCAAACATCTCATACAGCACTATACCTAGTGAAAAGATATCTGTCCTGTGGTCCACATCCAGTCCCTGCACCTGTTCAGGCGACATATATCCCATCGTTCCCATTGTTGTACCTGCCTTAGTCAGTCTGCTAACATTACCTGACGTATACAACTTGGCAAGTCCGAAGTCCATAATCTGAACTATCCCATCTTTCCGGATCATTATATTCTCCGGCTTTATATCTCTGTGTACTATTCCCTTCTCGTGTGCCGCGGCCAGTCCTTCTACAGCCT
>DATICR010000223.1:0-4802 GCA_035456745.1 Ignavibacteriaceae bacterium | reverse complement strand
AACTAATGTAAATGAAACTCCGCCAAAAGGAGGCAATAACCGTGGGAGAGATCTGGAAAACAGAAAAAGAAAACTCGAAGAAGGAGGAAATCAGAATCCTGATACTACAAAACCGGGAATAAATGAAGTGGTGGAAAAGCAGGATTCTACAGAACAGCAGCCCAAACAACACGCACTAACCAGGGCATTGGGTTTTTTGAAGAGTGTAGTGCATAGTCTCTTCTTTGATTATGAAACGATATCTTTTAATTATACGAATGATAATAGTGTAACCAAATCAGGAATACTCGGGGAAGGAACAGGATTTAATAATTTCTGGGGGATAAACTATAGTTATACAAAAGGTCCTTCCAGGACATTTATGCTGGGACTTAGCAGTGATGTAGGAAAGCGGGCACCGAATGCAAACCTTCAAGATGTTTTTTCGCAGAAAAACAGTCTGGATTTCAGGACATCGAGACCCCTATGGACAGGAGCTAAACTTGATATCGATTGGAAAGTGGACTGGTCGGTAAATAAAAATACCACAATAAGTACAGACCAATTCGGAAATCCTACAATAGATAATATAACCGAAACAGGAACACTTGAAAGATCCTTTTTATCAATGCCTCCTACACTTTTTTTGAGTGTTTTTGGTAATGGGATTAAAAAAGTAAACGAATTATTTAATCCGAATGCACCAAATCCCCAGCAGAATTTGTCTGATGCTTTCGTCAAAGGTTTTGAAACTTTTCCGCTGCTTTCGAAGTTGAGTTTCTTAAAGGATTTTACAAAGTATATCCCGAGACCAAATTGGCATATAACATGGGACGGTCTTGAGAATATCCTTTTCTTTAAATCGTTTACTAAAAAGGTTTCTCTGGAAAATGCGTATAGCTCTACATATACGGAGGGTACAAAGGTAAACCCGGATGGAGTGCAGGAAATACTCTCCCAAAGAATTGATTATGGATTTGCCCCACTAGCCGGTATAAATATTACCTTTAATGATATGTGGGGGGGCAATCTTATTGGAAGTATTAAATACGGGACCAAGACAGTGTATGACCTTGGATTGACAACAAAGAATATTTCGGAAACTTTCTCTAAGGATATTGGATTAACTGCAGGTTTTTCAAAATCAGGATTTGAACTGCCTTTATTCGGTATTTCTCTGAAAAATGATATTGAATTCAGTTTTTCTTATACAAGTTCTACAAATTCCGTGGTCAGATATGATATGCTTAATTTTATTGAGGAAGGTACTCCGCAGGACGGTACCCTGCGTACGACAATGGAGCCAAGGATCAAATATACGATCAGTTCCAAGGTGACTCTTTCTATATTCTATACTCGTACAGCTATTGAACCTCAGGGAGCTGCCAGAATACCCCCCTCAACTACTAACGAAGCCGGTCTCGATGTTCATATTTCGATTCAGTGACAATTGGGTTGAATTAGCATGAGGAATACATTACAATTTCTAAAAAAATCTTTATTAAATTGATAGTTTAAGAATTTGGAACTATTTAATCAGGCATATAATGGTTAATAATAAAATACTCTGGATTGATGACGAAATTGAACTTTTGCGCTCTCATATTATTTTTCTTTCGGAAAAAGGATATGATGTGGATACAGTTACTAATGGTGAGGATGCCGTAACACACGTTAAAGAAAATCTATACGATTTGATCTTTCTCGATGAAATGATGCCCGGTATGGGGGGATTGGAAGTGTTAGGGCAGATTAAGGAAATAAATCCTAATATTCCCGTCGTTATGGTTACAAAAAATGAAGAAGAAACATTGATGGATGAGGCAATCGGAAGCAAGATCACAGACTATCTTACTAAACCGGTTAATCCCAGTCAAATGTTTCTTGTTTGTAAAAAAATTCTTGAAGGTAAGAGAATCACAGGTCAGGCCGCAGCAAAGGACTACCTGCAGGATTTTAATGAAATTTCCCGGGCACTGTTGAATAATCTCGATTTCGGTGAATGGATTGACATTTATACAAGGATTGTTAATTGGGATGTTGAACTCGATACTCATGCAGGTATGGGCCTGCGTCAGTCTCTTAATGATCAAAAGAAAGAAGCAAATAAGGAATTCTCGCGTTTTGTTGAAAAGAATTATACAACCTGGATTGAAAATATCGGGGATAATTATACACCTCCTCTGACAACAGAAATTGTGGAAAAATATATTCTTGATTTTCTGCAGGACGGTAAGTCTTCCGTATTCTTTTTTGTAATCGACTGCCTCAGGCTTGACCAGTGGCTTGTAATGGAAAGGCATCTTACGGATCTCTTCAGAATTGATAAAGAATACTATTATGCTATTCTGCCTACTGCAACTCCCTATGCGAGAAATGCATTGTTCAGCGGATTATTTCCTTCTGAGATTGAAAAATATTATCCGCAGCTCTGGCAGGGGAATGATGATGATGAAAGAAGTATGAACAAATATGAAAAGGAACTGCTGCAGCTTCTTCTCGATAGAAAGAAAATTAAACTTAGGAATGAATTAAAATATATTAAGATCATTGATCCTGAAGTCGGCAGAAATTTTGACCAGAACATAACATCATATCAAAACAGTCATCTGACAGCAGTAGTGGTTAATTTCCTTGATATGATTGCTCACGGTAGATCTGATTCCGATATACTTAAGGAAATTGCTCCCGATGAAGCAGCTTATAGATCTCTCACAGATACCTGGTTTACGCATTCATCTCTGCTTTCAACTTTTCAGACACTTGCAACTATGAAGAATGTTAAAGTTGTTGTTACTACCGACCACGGCAGTATAAGATCTTTAAGAGGAGCAAAAGTCCTGGGAGACAGAGAGGCATCCACAAATTTAAGATTTAAATACGGCAGAAATTTGAAAGTTGATGATAAAAATGCAATCTATATAAAAAACCCTCTCGACTATAAGCTTCCTAAACGCGGCGTGACGATAAATTATATAATAGCTAAGGAAGATTATTATTTTGTGTACCCGACCGATTATCATAAATATCTTACATATTATAAAGATACTTTCCAGCACGGCGGAATTTCAATGGAAGAAATGATCCTGCCTGTAATTATTATGGAACCAAAATAAACCGGGATGGCAAAAATAATAGAAGTTCATTCAGAGGAGGAAACCCGGAAACTTTCATTGGAATTTGCATCCGGACTTAAGGATGGCGATATAATAGTTCTCAACGGAAGCCTTGGAGCAGGTAAAACTTTCTTTATTCGTGAGGCTTGCCGATATTTTGATATCAATACTGTTAATAGTCCTACCTTTGCACTGATAAATGTGTATAACGGCAAAAACAAAATTTATCATTTTGATTTTTACAGGATAGAAAAAATCGAAGAATTATACGACATAGGATTTGATGATTATATGAATGATGAAGAGTCAATAAGTTTTATAGAATGGGGGAATCTCTTTCCGGAAATTCTTCCGGAAAAAAGGATTGAAATAAATATATTAACCGGTATAGAGAATAACAGAACATTTGAAATCCGAAATAATAAATAACCTTACACCACTGCTTTCAATTGAAACTTCATCGGGTGAATGCGGAGCATGCGTTTATTTTAATAACGACAAATTTTACCAGAAGATTATCAGGCATAAAAATATTCACGCTGAAAAAATTTTCGAAACAATAGATTCTGTCTTAAATTCGGCTCAGTTAAAACCCGCTGATCTGAAAGTTGTGGCGATTTCAAATGGTCCCGGATCTTTTACGGGACTAAGAATAGGAATGTCTGCCGCAAAAGGTATTGCTTATGGTTCTTCAATTCCGATTATTCCGGTACCTACTTTTGAAGCTTTAGCCCTTCAAATTGTTAAAATATTGCCCGATAATTCAATTTTTGCGGTTGCTAATAAAGTAAATATTGATGAAGTATATTTTGCAAAGTTTCAAATTAAAGCTAATAATTATATATTTGCAGAAAACCTTAGGATAATGACCTATAATGACTTTCTAATCAGTTCAAAAAATGTTCTGACATTTGGAAATGCATATAGAAACAAAGAAAGTTATTCAAATTATAAACCGGATATTTTTGCACCGGAACCCGTATATGTAGCAGAATGGGCAGTTGTGTATGGAAAAGAAAATGTTCTTAAAGACATTGACTATATAGAACCAAATTATTTAAAAAACTTTACTATAAAGGTAAGATAATATGATAAAACAATTTTTAACTTTCGTCGTTGTTTTTGCAGCCATTGGTTTTGCACAAATAGTACCTCCGAAAGTTTCAACACAGCAAATGCAATATGATTTCGGGACAGTGCCTCGCGGAGAACATGTTAAACATAGTTTTGTGGTTTCTAATGTCGGCGGCGATTTACTCGAAATCAATGATGTAAGAGCTTCCTGCGGATGTACTGCTGCTAAACCGGAAAAGGATAAACTTGCCCCGGGTGAATCTACTAATATCCTGGTTGATTTTAATTCAACCGGACGCTCAGGTAAGCAGACTAAAATTATTACTGTAAAAACAAATGATCCCGATTCACCTGAAATTAAATTCACACTCACCGGCAGTGTCGTTGACCCGGATGCTCAGGGAAATCTCGAAAATAATCCAATGATGTACTTTACGGAGACACAGCATGATTTCGGAACTGTACAGGAAGGGCAGGTTGTGGATTACACTTTTAATTTTGTTAATAAAGGCGAAACCGCTTTGCAGATAAGGGATGTCAAAACTTCCTGTGGATGTACCGCTGCTCTGGTAAGTAAAAATACCATTGAACCCGGGAAAGAAGGAACAATTAAAGTTGAACTGGATACAAAAA
>DATICR010000222.1:0-2116 GCA_035456745.1 Ignavibacteriaceae bacterium | reverse complement strand
CATGAGATTCAGTTAACTCTAAAAATGCTTTTCTTATATTGAAAAGCCAGCGGATCCATTTATTCATCTTAAAGATTAATCCCGCCTCTTCCCATGAAACTTCATAAATACCACCGTTTGATGTAAGTGAAAAATCCACTTTAAATCCTTTTTTATTACTACCAAGTTTTTCCAGGACACCTATGCTCATATAAAAGAATTCAGGGCAATGTTCATATCCGGGATCGAGATAAAAGTAAAGACCGATTTTATTTTTTTCAATAAAATATGATTGCTGATGTATACACGAAAAAATCGGGTTTACTATTGAATTTGCTCCTTTTAATATTTGGGATTTTAAAATTTTGTTTAGTTTATTAGATGAGAAAAGTATAAATGAGAAAATAACACCTTCTATATAAACCTCATTTTCCACAAAGTCCATACCCATTTGTTCATATTCTGAACGGGAAAAAAATGGTCTCGAGTTTGAAATTATTTTACACGCAGCCTCCCACTCAATACGTTCATGTTTATTTAAAAGATAAGAAACCTCGTACGGAACTCCTTCTGTTAATCTATTTAAATCTAAATTCTTTTTCTTAGATGCGTTAATCAGAGAAATTAAAGCTTTGCAGGAAATTTCTTTTTTATTTTTGAGCTGCATTTAAAACCCTGCTTATAATAATTGACAACATTCATATATTTATGAGCAGCATTCTGTTTTGGGAGAGTCATTCGCGGTATATTTTCAGGCAGTAATCATTAAATAAACTCTTAAACTCTGACACTCCCCGAATGAGATATATTACTTTCGGGAATTTGCAATTTTTATTTGACTGAATCAATTGATTAGTTGAGTTAATTCAAGAAACGCATTGGACCATAAATATGGATGCTAACGAAATTGAAATACAAATAAGTCCCTGGTAGCCGCAGGACAGGACTCCTGCGCTACGGCAATGTACTGAAGGGCGGATATTTGTCGGTTATAAGCAAAAAGGCGTAGCCGTTGACTCTTAAGCTCCACCTCATTACTCCCACTACAAAATCGAACATTCCTTTGGGGTATTTTGAGGTGAAAATGATTATGAACCAGGCGGCGATGCTGCATATGGTAACTGCGATGTAAAGAAAACATAATATTAGGTAATGCGGAATTGCTAAAAACCATTTTACCAGAGGCATCCCTCTCTTTAAATCATTCTTTGCATCGGGATAGTCCATTTCAATATGTACTGCCTGCTCTTCGTCGGTTGACGGATATTCATCTCTTAAAAGCAGCAGGTATGCACTTACTCTGGTTGAAAATCTGTAATAGGCGAGATTCCAGTCGAACCACCATTTGGGATATTTTTGCCTGAATAGGATCATTAGTCCCACTGCAGGGAATAAATATTCCGCAAGCAGTGATAGAACGATCAATACTGGAATGGCATAAAAGATTCTAAAAATAGAACTAAGCTTGTCCAGCTTTTCGGGATAGTCTATTTCTATTCTTACAGGGTAGTTAAACGAATTTCCCATTTTTATTCTCCACTGGTTTGTTTTTAGAAATGAATGTTTGAAAATTAGGATATAATTAAGGGAGAAGCAATGGATGGAGTGGGGAGAACGGTTTGGATTTAAAAACTGATGCAGACCATGACCTGCCTCGCCCGGTCAGGCAGGCAGTCCAGGTTAGAGCAGCAGGCAATAAAAAGGATAAGTAAATAGAAGGAAACTTGATTTTGGTTCAGACTTGTCAGGTTTATGAAGTAAGTAAGATCTTTGTCACCAAATTCAGCACAAAATGGAAAAGTTACTTAGTAAGAGGTTGTACAAAGAACACCAAGTTCACCCAAAGAGCACAAGGATTTTTTTAGGACACAAAGAGAAATCATAAGAACACTACGTTAAGATCGATCCCGACATTCAGTCGGGATAAGTCCACAAAGTCTATAGAGAATTTTCTTTCTTTGTGTTACAAAATTTAGTTGTGTCCTTTGTGATTCCTTTGCGTTCTTTGTGCAACTAAAAAATCTTTAATTGTCATTGTCTCTAAAAGTTTTGATCACTTCCTGACTTCCCATCAGGGATTAAGATTAAGAGTAAGCTTGAGTCAGATTATTTTTGGCTCAGGCTTGTCCGGTTTATG
>DATICR010000221.1:0-2666 GCA_035456745.1 Ignavibacteriaceae bacterium | reverse complement strand
CTAATAAAAGTGTTAAAAATCACAATTACATTCCGCATGTACACGAAGAAAACTAAAAATATTCAGTGGAGGTGGCGGGAGTCGAACCCGCGTCCGAAGTTAAGATCCAAAGAACTTCTACACACATAGTCTGATTTTTTTTTGGCTTAAAGCTACTAACCAGACAAGGTCACTTTAAGCCTGCCTGCTGAAGATTTACCGCAAACAGCACAGGAGACTGAAAGCGGCTATCGCACCTAAACGACGTTCACACCTTAGCCCGGCACGAGAGGATAAGGGGAACGGCTGCTAAGGTTTTACTTAGGCAGCGAGGGCGTAATTATATTCGCCAGTTATTGTTTTAGTCCCGATTGTTTTACGTGTACTCCGGGGAACACGGTGCGCAGTTCTATGTCTCTTCAACCCCGTCGAAACCAAATTCACCCCCGTTTTCAATGATGATTGACGATTGACGATTGATGATTGATGATTGACGATTGATAAATAAAATGCGGCTAAAGCCGGGATGTTCTATTTTATCTTTTATCCGTCAGTTAAAACTGACGGTAAAGTTCAGAATACTGATTTTTGTTGAATGTGAACTACCGCCGGAATTTAATTCAGTGGCGGTAGTTAAATGGTAAAATAACAATTATTTTTTCCAGATTACGTCAGGGATTCCCGAGATCATATTTTCATAACGTGAAAGAACAAAGAATAAATCGCTTAAACGATTGAGAAATATAATGATATTTTCATTGATTTCAGTTGATGTATTTAATGCAACTACTCTTCTTTCGGCTCTGCGGCAAACTGTTCTGCAGATATTAAGCAATGCGGCGGATTTTGTTCCGCCCGGTAAAATGAAATTCTGCAGCGGATCAAGCTGGGCATCAAATTTATCTATTTTATCTTCGGCATTTTTAAAGAACGATTTTTCTACACGCGGAATATCATATTTCTTATTTTTCTCGTTTACAGGAGTTGCAAGATCCGAACCAACGGTAAAAAGCTGATTCTGAATAACCTTTAATAATTCTTTAATTTCGCCGCTTTTTGCCTCAGTTATTGCCAGGCCTATAAACGAATTCAGTTCGTCAATTGTTCCATAAGCTTCGATTCTTTCGGAGCTTTTGAGAACCCGGTCGCCGCCGAATAACCCGGTTTCTCCTTTGTCGCCGCCTTTAGTATAAATTTTCATTTCCGGAACGGAATTTTATGTACAGATACTTTAATTTCATTGCCATCGGGATCTTTAGCCGTTAACACCGAACCATCTGTGAGATAGCTTTTTTTAAGGTAACCAAGACCGATATTTTTACCGCACTTTGGAGAATACACAACAGACGTAACTTTTCCACTTTCGTTTTGGTCACCATTATAAAGACTATATTCCTTCTGCTCAGCTGGTCCCTCAAATACAAAGCCCTTGATTCCCCGCTGAACTTTGTCATATGTATCAAGCCTGGCAATAACTTCCTGGCCTATATAACATCCTTTATTAAAATCAATATAATCACGGAGTCCTGCTTCATTAGGATTATAGTTATCATTTATTTCATTAGGCGCTGTTAATATGCCCTGTTCAACTCTGTAAATATTATAAGCTTCTTCACCAACCAGGTTAAAGTCGAATATTTCTTTATGCTCTACAGAGTATTTAACGAACCTGCTGCTGTTTACGTGATCAGCTATAACCCAATATTTGATGTTGTTTTTAATATCTCTCATTTTAGCCAGGAAGAACAGCATTCCTTCTGCACTGATAACCTTGAAGGAATTTTCCGGAATGTTATTTACGATGGTTCCGCATACTAATGTTACAAATGAATCAGCCTGGGGTCCTATTATTTCAAGCAGAGAATATTTTCCATTTATATCCGATATTTTTACATCATCATTAATTATATATTTAGTGAGCCACTTGAAAATTTTGGGGTGATGTTCGGGGTGGCAGAATAAGATCTGGTAATCCTCAAAATTCATAAGGACAGTGAGATCTATTATCCTTCCTTTTTCAGTGGTGAATATTGTTTTTGTTATTTTTTCTTTGGCAAGATCTCTAACAGAATTGGTGCTTATCCTATGAAGGAAATCGAGAACATCCTTCCCTCTTAATTCAATCATTCCGTAATGCGAAATGTTCCTTAAGCCCACACCATCAGACAAACTTCTCAGTTCATCTTCCAGGTTAGTGTAGGTTTTAATCTTATTATCATCAGTAATCACGGCTTCTATTCCGAGTGAATGTAAAAAATCTTTGTATGAAAATTTATCTTCCATTTGTAACTTTATTGCTCCGAAGGCTTCAATGTTGAATTAAAAAATATACGTAATTTAATATAATTATTGAAATTCTTGGCTGTAAAAGATTTGACGACTTCCGGCATTTCAACTAGTAATGCCGTTACATGGTCAGCACAAAAGGTTGATTTAAACATAAGAAAAAAAAATGAGAAGGACGAGTCTTTTTGAGAGATATATGCGGTGGGAGGCAGGGGCAGTTGCAGTAGGCAGTAGGCAGGAGCAGTAGGCAGGAGCAATAGGCAATAGGCAAAAAGGAATCACAAAGAGACTGAGAGACTTGGAGACTGAGAGAATGAGAGACTGAGAGACTTGGAGATTGAGAGACTGGGAGACTGAGGGACTACGGATGGTTTTACCACTTAGCCACTAAGTACACGGAG
>DATICR010000220.1:0-2455 GCA_035456745.1 Ignavibacteriaceae bacterium | reverse complement strand
CCTATTAGTGCAGGATCATATGCATACGTGGTGGTTGTGCAACAAAAAACTCCGCAAATATCATTGAATAAAAAAGACTGGATTGTAGCCGGAGTTTATTATGCTAATGGAGACACTACACAACCGGGTAGACTCATAATTCCGGAAAATTCTTTCATAAAAAATATTAACATCATTTGCGATTTCGATAACCCGCCACCGCAGCCACCGGGAATAAAGAAATGAAAATCATTCTGTTAAATATTGTAATCCTGGCGTTCGTATCACACATCTTTCCTCAGACTGTCAGCGGGAAAGTAACAGATTCTGATTTAAATCCTCTTGAAGGTGTGAATATAATTATAGAAGGAACGGATATCGGTGCTGCGTCGGATGAAAAAGGGAATTATAAAATAACCAACCTTTCGAATGGAAATTATACACTAAAATTTTCTGCAGTAGGCTATGACGATATTTTAAAAGAAGTAATTATTAAGAATGTTCCTGTTGTTCTTAATATAGTTATGTACGAGAAAGCAGTTGAAACACAGCAGGTGATTGTCACAGCAGGAAAGAGGGAACAGCTTATATCTGAATTGCCCGTCAGTGCAGATGTCATTCCTGCAGATGAATTTTCCACAAAGAATTTTTTTAATATAGAAAATGCGCTTCGTTATGTACCGGGAATAAGTATGACCGAAGATCAAATTAGTATTCGCGGTTCCAGCGGGTACAGCAGGGGAGCAGGTTCAAGGGTACTTCTTGCTCTCGATGGAATTCCATTTTATACGGGAGATACCGGTGAAACTATATGGGAAATGATCCCTACGCCTGTAATTGAAAGAGTTGAGGTAATAAAAGGAGCGGCCAGTTCTCTCTATGGTTCTACTGCGATTGGTGGAGTTATAAATGTAATTACACGAGACATACCCGACGAACCGGCAACTTTTATCAAATCATTCATGGGTGTTTATGATAATCCCGCACATCATGAGTGGAAATGGTCGAATGAAACCAGATTTTTTAACGGATTGACTCTTGCTCACTCACAAAAGTTCAATAATATCGGATTGGAAGGCTCAATTACACGACTTGAGGATATGAGTTATAAGGAAAACGGTTTTTCGCATAAGTATATTGGTTTCTTAAAAGGGAAATTTGATATTACTTCTGCAAGCTCGATTACTCTTCTTGCCAATACTTTAAACAAAAAGGGAGGAAACTTCCTGTACTGGAAAGATTCCCAAAATGTACTGGTACCCCCGGATGCAGATGAAGGACAAACTGTTACAACAGCAAGATATCTTTTCGGTGCTATCTATAAAAATGTAATAAATGAGGATTTGCTTTTAAATATAAAAACCAGTTATTACCGTACTGACTGGAGTGACACCTCACCTGCAAAGGATAAATCATTAAGCAATCTTTACCGCGGCGAAGTACAGATAAATAAAAGCTTTTCAAATGATCTGATCATTGTTACCGGAATAGAAGGCTTAACCTCAAATGTGAAATCAAATCTGTTCGGTAATCCGGATATGATAAGCGGCGGAATTTATCTTCAGGGAGATATCTTATATTTCTCTCCTCTTACTGTTTCTGCAGGAATAAGATATGATTACTCAAAACTTGATACACTCTCTGCTGAAAATGCGATATCACCTAAAATCGGATTAAATTATAAAGTATCAGATGATTTGATACTCCGTTCTTCAGCCGGAACAGGATTTCGTGCTCCGTCTCTGGCAGAAGCATTTACCTCCACCTCAGCAAGTGGATTAATTATTAAACCAAATCCGGATTTAAAATCGGAAAAGAATTTTAATTTCGAAGTCGGTGCCGATTATCAGCCTTTCGGAGAGTTAAAGATTGACGCCGCTCTTTTTCAAAGTGAATACTACAATTTTATTGAAGCAGGTATTGATCCTTCAGATGGATTCGCTGTATTCAGGAATGTTACACGTGCAAGAATTCAGGGTTTGGAATCTGATATAACAACTGATCTCTTTAATAAGTCGGTAAAAATTTCAATGAGCTATACTTATTTATGGGCAAGAGATTTAAATAAGCATAAAGCATTGAAATATCGTCCGCGTAATCTGTTCCTTGGAAGTATAGATTATTATATTTTAAATATTGATTTCGGTGCTGATTTCAGGTACTGGAGCAGGATAGAAGAAATTGATGATGAACTTGTCAGAATAATTAATGATGGGGATTTAAGGGTAGCGGCTTATGTACTTGATCTCAGAGTTTCATATAATCTTAATTCATTGGGCATTCCGGCATCCATTTTTCTGAATGCCGATAATGTATTAAATTATAACTATGTAGAATTAATCGGAAATTTAAGACCAATCAGAAATTATTCCTTGAGTATACAATTTAATTTCTGACATTGGGGGGATTTATGTTTATAGATACACACTCACATTTGTTTTCATCGGATTTCGTAAACGACCTTGATGAAGTTATC
>DATICR010000219.1:0-5397 GCA_035456745.1 Ignavibacteriaceae bacterium | reverse complement strand
CACTATATCCTGTCCTTTTACAGCATCCTTAAGCTGATCGAAATTCAGAACATTTCCTTCAACAATCCGGCAGCCGGAAAGATTTTTATTCCTGAGTCGGTTTTTATTCCTCAGGAACAAAGTCAGTTTAACTTCGTTCTTAGTCAGCAGCAAATCTATTACGTGTCGCGCTATATTACCACCTGCACCGAGGATAATTACATTTTTCATTTATCAGCATTCCGATATGATTTCTGAATACTTATTAAAATTACAATCCCGTTCTTTTTTCCAGTTCCTCCGGGTAACGGTCGCCGGCCACCTTTACATTTTCAAGTGCAGAATTTATATCACTTAAATCTCCGGAAGTAAGTATAATATCTGCTGCACCGATATTTTCCTTTAGACGGTGCAATTTTGTGGTACCGGGAATAGGAACAATCCATGGTTTCTGCGCAAGCAGCCAGGCAAGTGCAATCTGTGCAGGAGTAGCGTTCTTTTGTTTCCCAATTGCGGTTATCAGATCGATCAGCGACTGATTCGCCTTCCGGTTTTCGGGTGTAAAGCGCGGGACAATATTACGGAAGTCTGATTTATCAAAAGTAGTTTTTTCATCAATCTTCCCGGTAAGAAATCCTCTGCCTAAAGGACTGAATGGCACAAAACCAATTCCGAGTTCTTCGAGAGCCGGGAGGACTTCCACTTCAGGTTTTCTCCACCATAACGAATATTCGCTCTGCAATGCTGTCACCGGTTGAACAGAGTGTGCGCGGCGGACAGTATTCACGCCAGCTTCAGAAAGTCCGAAATGCTTTACTTTCCCTTGTTGAATCAAATCTTTCACAGTTCCCGCCACATCTTCAATCGGCACGCTTGTATCAACGCGGTGCTGATAGAACAAATCAATGGTATCCACCCTGAGTCTTTTCAGCGATGCCTCAGCCACCTGCTTAATATGTTCGGGGCGGCTATCCTGTCCCACCTGTTTACCTTCAGTACCAAATTTAAAACCAAATTTAGTAGCAATAACTACACGGCCGCGAAAAGGGGCCAGGGCTTCTCCCACAAGTTCCTCATTAATAAAAGGACCGTATGCCTCAGCAGTGTCGAAGAATGTAACGCCGTTTTCAACAGCCTCCCGGATAAGTGAGATCATTTCCTGCTTATCGGCAGGCGGACCATAGGAAAAACTCATACCCATACAGCCTAGTCCCACTGCAGAAACCTCAAGGTTACTACTTCCAAGTTTTCGCATTTCCATAATTCATCCTCTTCAAATTATGTCGATTTTAATGTCTGACGTGGAAAAATCAATATTCGGTAATAATTATTAGTAATTAAATTTTTATAAATATAAATTTCAATAAAGTGAAGGACAAATAAACATTTTAAAAGAGGGAAAGGTTTATTTTACAGCACATTATCTTATTATATATGGTAATTTCATTTATGATTCCTAAGAGAATATGGTAACACTCAGGATTTATAATACCATATTTATCGGTTCAGCAGAATAAATGAGTTAAGAACATTGTTTTAGTGTAGAACTGAATCACCGGATTAATAAAAAAAATTAATTGTGTAATGCTTTCTTAATTCTGTTTATGCCTTCCTCAATTTGTTCAAGGTTTGTTGTTGAATATGAGAATCTCAGGTTATTTGGAAAATATTTGCCAAAGCAGGAACCGTAAACAGTAGCCACTCCGGCATCCATCAGTTTATTAAAAACATATAATGTGTTTTTCTTCTTACTGATATTCTTTGGAACAAAATTTGAAAAATCGGGAAAAATATAAAATGCCCCTTCAGGTTTATTAGGTAGTTTTACCCCGTCTATTTCCTTCAAACCTTCGTATAAAGCATTTCTTCTGATGGAAAATTCATATAGAAAATTATTTACAGATTTCCTGTCCTCATCAGTGTTTAATAATGCTTCCGCTCCGGCAAATTGGGTATAAGTAGGTACGCCGGCAGTTTGCGTATAGTCACCTAATTTTATGAGATCTATAATTTTCTTGTTCTTACTTACTACGTATCCTAATCTCCATCCGGTCATCGAATAAGTTTTGGAAAATGTATAAACTGAAATAATATTTTCATAATCCAACTGTAATGGGCTGAAATGATTGTTCCCTTCGAAGGTAATTCTTTCGTAGGCTTCATCCGATAATATATAAGTACCATATTTCCTGCATATTTCAACGATATTTTCTATTTCTTCCTTACTGAAAACTTTACCGGTCGGATTATGAGGCGTATTTAAATACAAAAAAGAAGCATCTCTGAGTTCTTTTTCAAGTAGGTCATAATCCAGGGTGAAATTAGTTGCCAAAGGGACTTGTTTAAAGTTGGTTTTTGAATAAGGTACAAAATTTTCTAACACGCAACTCCAGACCGGGGCAAACCCGACAGCTTTCTTACCATTGAAAAGCTGGAATACAAGCTGCAAACCTTCCTGTCCGCCGTGAGTGATTACTACATTATCTTGTTCCAAACCTTGAACATTGTTAAAACGTAATAACTTCTGAAGAATTGCTTTTTTCAATTTCATATGCCCGCCGGATATCGGATATTTAGTTAATCCTTGATTTAATGCATCCACCATTGCGTCAACTATGTATTTTGGAGTTGAAAAACCAACTTCACCTCGTTGAAAAAGAATGAAATCCTTTCCTGTTTCTAATGACTTCTTATTCACTTCCTCACTAATAGCTACAATAGGTGACAGATGGATATTTTCCATAGCTTTATTATACAATTTTGACTCCTGATATTTATATGTCTATTTAATTTGAATTATAATACTCGTCCAAAAAAGCTTAAAGAAACTTTCAATATGTATAAGCATTTAAATTAGTAATAGCACTTTTTAATTACTGGTATAATTTTTAATTAAAATTTTTGCAACTAAGTAAGCAATTATTACACTTGTTAGGCTTGATATTATATCCAGCCAATCAAAAGTATAATGGATATATTTAAGAATTCCAGGCTTTGGAAGTAATTGTGCAAACTCTAAACCTATTGCCATTATAGAAATTATAATTGATAACTGAGTGATGCTTAGATTTAAATATTTACTTTTGCTTGATAAAATTAAGAACAATAATCCGGCTGGGCCAAGTAAACTTGGAGCGATTCCAATTATTAATTTTGATATATAATCAATTTCAAAAAAACGAAATACTTTTATTAGAATAAGTAGTAGAAGAATGATCGTACCAAGCCAACCAAATAATATTTTTACCCTATCTTTTTCCGTATTCAATTTTTGATTCACTTAAGTAATACAGATAACAAAATTCTATGTTTTTGTACTTAATTGCCTGTGCAATTAATTCTTCCTGCAGTCTTGCGCTGATAGAGGTTAAACTTTAACATCGCCCCGGGAGTCACAGATTATTTCTGTTTGTAAATTAAGTTAAATAGGTTTATCAGACAATAGGATTTCCGGAATTCCGGTAATCTTAAGATTTGAGTTTTTCATTTGTAAGATTTTAGAACTCGTTCACAGAGGTTCACTCCTGCCTGGTGTTGTTAAAGAAGTTGGCGAATTACATAATCCACGATTAATTTATATTTTCCTTTTTACCTACCCTCAGGTAGGTTATCTTTAATCTTCTTCACCATCCTTCACTAATTATAACCCGTCAACCATCTGCCCCAGTTTGAATTTGAAGTGATTTTAATTAATATTAGTTAACTAACCTTTGATTTCTTCTCAAATAAATCTTGAGGAGCACTACTATGAAAAAATTATTTACTTTTCTCTTCATTTCCTCTTTCTTTTTCGTTTCGTTTCCGCAATCAGGCAAAATAATAATAAATCAGACCCGGCCCGGAAGTTTAATTAATTTTCCGGAAGCATCAAATCAGGGCGTTGTTGCTGATGCGATGGGTTATTATTGTTACCTGGATCAGAATGGTGACAAACAAATAAAGTCATCACAGGAAAATATACTCTCAACAGTTTTCCCGGGGTATCCGATCGGCATTTCCGGCGCTTCCTTCGAAGGCGGGGTACTCTGCAACATGGATAGTGACGACGATCTTGAGATTGTGTACAACATCGGTTATACTATTCAGGCCTGGAATTACGATGGTACAATTGTCCCCGGTTGGCCGAAGAGTGTTTCATATCCGCTGGTCGGCGCTCCGGCATATGGAGATATTGACGGCGATGGGCAAGCTGAGATTGTCGTGGCATATTCTATCGGAAGCAGCGGATTTGTAGATGCGTTTGAACAGAACGGCTCCGCATTAAGCGGTTTTCCCGTAAACAACGGCTACATTATCCGCAGTCCCGTTCTTGCTGATGTTGACGGCGATGGATTTGATGAAATAGTTGTTACTAAAACAACTTATCCTACAGGACAGCTCTACATCTATAAAGGCGATGGCACAGTGCTCAACGGCTGGCCGCAGACAATGGAAGATATTCCCTCTTCAAGTTCTGCTGTAGGCGACATTACAAATGATGGATCTCCGGAAATAGTGGCCGAGGCATACGGTTCAATTTATGCCTGGAGTGCCAATGGAACAATGCTCGCCGGATTTCCTTATATGCTGACCGGCAATGATAAGACATCATATTCATCACCGGTATTGGCGGATGTTGATAATGATAATCTACGGGAGATTATCTTCGGCACGCACGACCTCGGAAGTGGTGTAGGTCGTCTTCATATCATTAAAAGTGACGGTACCGAATTACCCAATTTTCCAAAAGTAACCAATTACTGGATTTATGGTCCCCCTGCAGTCGGTTATATTGACGGCGATAATCTCCTGGATATTTCTGTAGGCGACCAGGTGTTAAGCGGCTCAGCAGTGGATAAATTATATGCATGGAATGTGAATGGACAGGCATTATCCGGTTTTCCTGTCGGCCCTCTCTGGGCAATAAATGATCAGGTAACTATTGCCGATATAGATAATGATACTCAGCAGGAACTTATAATTGATGATAATGCATTCGGAGAATATCACGCTTATCATAATGACGGTTCACCGGTATCAGGCTGGCCGTTAACCACAGATGGTATTACATTCTTTAATACGCCTGCGCTCGCAGATGTTAACGGTGACAATGTTCTCGATATGCTTGGTGCGGGTATTACGGATATCGGTACAAATCCTGTTACTCATGTTTATCTCTGGAACCTTGAAGTCCCCTATAATCCGGCTAGAATCACAGTACCGGTATTTCAATATAGTACAAGACACAATGGAGTGTTTGTAGATCCTTCCACCATTCCTGTTGAGCTGGTTTCTTTCACTGCAGAAAGCAACGGTAACGAAGTGAGCCTTAAATGGGAAACTGCAACAGAGCTTAACAACCAGGGATTTGAAGTTCAGAGACGTTCAGGTACAGAATTCAAAGACATTGGTTTTTCAGCAGGACATGGAACAACAACT
>DATICR010000218.1:0-5754 GCA_035456745.1 Ignavibacteriaceae bacterium | reverse complement strand
TGACTTTGCTTTTCTTCTGATTCAGTCTCTGTGCCGATAGCACCTGATTCTCTCTCAAAATGATATGATACGTTATGCCGTCTCTTTGTAAGTATATAAACGCCAAGGGCAATAATTATTACCGAAAATATTATACCCCCGTTAATTGCCATCCAGGGAAAAATTCTTGGTAAAAGCCATAGTACGCCCACTACTACAAGTATAATTCCTATTGCTTTTTTATCTGAATTGACCATAATCAGAATCCCGATGATTATGAAAATCATTGGGAATGAGAATATAATATGCGGTATGTCAAAGTATAAGTAATTCAGATTATCTAGAAGGAACAATGCCCCGATTATAACGAGGAGTAGTCCGGGTATCATTTTTCTGTTTGATCTTGTTCTGTTCTCTATCATCGCAATTTTCCTCAAAAATATTTTTTATGCGTGCAAAATTTAGCCCGATTAGTTTCCATTATAAAGATTAAATCGGTCAATGCAGGAATTTCACCGGTAAAAGTGTTTCATTTTCAAACGTAATTCCAAAAATTTTACAATTAATTACTTATTGAGGGCTAAACTAAATGCAAATCCTAATTGAAAAGTAGAAGGCATTTTGGCAGGGAAATTGTACTATATCCTTATATTATTTAAACGAGCTGTTGTTTGCCGTTGGTTACCTGCAGCTTCTTTATTGAAGATGAAATTTCTGAATTTCCGGGGAAAGTTCTCTACAAACAACAGCTCAACGATTTTATACTCACCCCGAATTAATCTTACTCTTAATCTTACTCTTACGATAGCAGTCCAAATTTGATGATATACTGCTCAATGTCATGCAGACATGCGTTCATAGCGCGGCGAACCGACAATCAATCATTTAACATCTGTAGCCAGAGCATTGCCGTTTGGCTTTAGCCAACGGATCTAAAATCATCCTTAAACATCCGGGCTTTAGCCACATTATTTGAGATAAATATCTTGACCAAAAAAAAACAAATCTGATAGAATTATTTAATTTAGTAATCAAAATTAATCTGCGTTCATCAGCGTAAAAACCTATGTGTAACCGGGTGGAATACCCGATTATTTCAAACCACGATTCTTCAACAATGGTTCAATATCAGGTTTATGTCCTGAAAATTCCTGAAATATTTTACTATAATCTTCCGTAGCTCCTTTTGAGAGTATCATTTCTCTTAAGCGATCACCATTTTCCCGCGTTAATCCGCCATTATTCGTAAACCATTCAAATGCATCATCGTCAAGCATTTCCGACCAGATATAAGCGTAATAACCGGCGGCATAGCCCTGATCCCAAATATGTCTGAAATAACTTGAACGATAACGGGGTGGAACCTGCGTGATAGCAAGGCTAACTTTTTTAAGACTTTCCGATTCTAAACTATCGGTATTGGGCTCAGGAGAATCAGGAGGTAGTGTATTCCATGCCATATCAAGCACTGCTGCCTCCAGAATTTCAGTAAAATCATATCCTTGATTAAAACGGGTTGCCTCTGCAATTTTTTCTGCCAGTTCCTTTGGCATCGGCTCACCGGTTTTATAGTTCAAAGCATAATGTTTTAATACCTCAGGATAAAGCGCCCAGTGTTCATTAAACTGTGAGGGGAATTCCACAAAATCCCGGGGTACATTCGTTACGGACATACTTGGATATTGTGTGTGGCTGAATATATCATGTAGTGCATGACCGAATTCATGGAACATAGTGGTCACATCATCATAACTTAAAAGGGCAGGAGTCCCAGCCGTCGGTTTGCTAAAATTCGTAACGTTGTAAACTACAGGTTTAATTCCAAGCAATTTTGACTGCTGAACCATAATATCTTCCCAGGCACCCCCTCCTTTATTATCTCTCTTAAAGAAATCCGCATAAAATAAGGCTAATGATGATCCGTCTTTATCAAATATTTCAAATGCACGAACATCTTTCTGATAGACAGGAATATCATGACGTTCTTTGAAAGTGATTCCATAAAGTTCGTGAGCCGCATAAAATACTCCCTTTTGAAGAACATTTTCCAATTCGAAATATGGTTTAATTTTGGATTCGTCAAGATTAAACCGGGTCATACTTAATTTATCGGCATAATAATTCCAATCCCATGGCTGCAGTTCAATTTTTTCACCTGAACTATTTATGTAATTTTGAATTTCCTCTGCTTCTTTTTTTTCATTTGCAATTGTTGCCGGTGTAAGCCTCTCAAGGAAATCTTCAACCATCTGAGGAGTGTTTGCCATTTGATCTTCAAGTGTCCAGGCCGCATAGTTTGAAAAACCTAATAACTTGGCTTTGTCTGCACGTAGTTTTGCAATTCGTTCTATTACAGCACGTGTATCATTTGAATCATTGCGCTCTGCACGATTCCAGGAATTCTCAAATAGCTTTCTGCGTGTCTCTCTGTTATTAAGAGATTTGAAAACCGGCTGCTGTGTTGTGTTCTGTAATGGTATGAGCCATTTTCCTGAAAGTCCTCTTGAAGAAGCTTCCTGGGATGCTGCATTTAATTCATCCTGGGAAAATCCGTCCAATTCTGAGGAATTATTGACTATCAGTGCCCCTGCTTTTGTAGCTGCTAATAATTTGTTGGTAAATTTAACAATAAGTGTCGCCTCCTCTTCATTAATACTTTTCAATTTGGTTTTATCCGCATCAGATAGATTTGCTCCGGCATGAATAAATTTTTTATAATAGTATGTTATAAGACTTACGGATTCAGGATCAAGCTTAAGCTGATTGAGTTTATTATAAATCGCTTTAACTCTTTCAAACAGCACATTGTTCAGGAATATTGCATCTTTATGAGCGGCAAGTCTGGGAGCCTCTTCTTCCTGAACTTTTTGAAGTAATGAATCGGTGTTTGCGGCGGTTACGGCATTAAATACCAGAGTCACCCTCTTTAATAACTGCCCGCTTTTTTCCAGAGCAACAAGGGTATTTTCGAATGTAGGGGGAGAAGGATTTTTTGCTATCGCGTCAATTTCAGATATCTGCTCTTTCATACCTTCTTCAATTGCCGGTTTATAATCATCGTCCTGTATTTCGTTGAAGGGCGGCGCCTGGAATGGAAGAGTGCTGACTTTGAAGAAAGGATTTTCGTGTTGTTTATCCATATTATCATTTGAGGTGTTGTTAATAGAAAAATTGAAAACTGTTATACTGAATAAAAAAATAAAGAGAAAATATAAAGTTTTTGACAAATGCATGATTATTTGTTTTCCTTTCGTAAACAATGGTGATACAATATACTTAAGGTTGCAATTTTATTGCTAAGTATTATAATATAATTAAAATTTTGGAATTATCAGGATCTAATTATTGCCGCAGGTTTCAAAGACACTAAGTTACTTCAGAAAATTTAATTATTTAATCCGAAAAATTGAAATTAGACCATACACTTCCTTAATTAGAATCATTTTTAATTTTTCTCTGCCTCTCCCTTCGTCCCAGCATCTTTGCAATGAAAAACTTGGGATATTGCCTCTATGCATTTTTTTTATTTAATTCATTTCTTTCAAAAAAAAACTTTTAATATGGCTGAATTAAGAATAGGCACCTGTTCATGGAAATATGATTCATGGAGGGGTATCGTTTATTCGTCAAAACCTAAAATCAATTACCTTGAAGAATATAGCGCCAGGTATAATACTGTTGAAATTGATCAATGGTTTTGGAGTCTGTTCGATGATATAATCAAGCTCCCTGAAAAATCCGTTGTAAAGGAGTACAATGATTCTGTCCCTGAGGATTTCAAATTCACCATAAAGGTTCCGAATTCTATTACACTTACTCATTATTATGCCGGAAAATCTAATCCCGGATTAAAACCGAATCCTAATTTCCTTAATCCCGACTTATTCCATCAATTTCTTAAAACTTTAGAACCAATGGGAAAAAAAATCGGGGTTTTGATGTTTCAGTTTGAATACATGAATAAACAAAAGATGGATTCCTGGACTGAATTTGTGCACAAGCTGGAATCATTTATTGAATTGATAGACAGAGTTTATAATTATGCTATTGAACTGCGTAATCCCAATTATCTGAATCAAACCTATTTTGAATTTTTGACCGGGAATAATCTGTCCCATGTAGTTTTAGAGGGTTACTTTATGCCCTCATTGAAGGAAGTTTTTTCCCGATTTAAGGATTCTATTAAATGTAATCCTTTGATTCTGCGTCTTCACGGACCTGACAGAAAACAGATCGAGGGGATAACCGGAGGTGACTGGTCAAAAAGTGTTCTTCCTAAAGATGATAAAATCAAACTACTTCCTTCAATAATCAATTTTTTTCTTGAGAAAGAGATTGATGTCTATGTGAATGTTAATAATCATTTTGAAGGGAGTGCACCTTTGACAATAGAGAAAATCAGGAGATTAATAGAGGTAACATATCCTAAATAATATTACTGTTTTCTTCCTGCGCCTTTCTTTTCATTCTCTGGTAATCAATTAACTTTGACATAGTTATCTCCTGGATCCAATCATTTACAACCAAACGGAGTGTGAAACAGTAGAAATAAAAGACAGCCAGTTCGATTAATAAAAGTATGAATAGTGTGTAAGCCTGCTGCATAAAAATTATAAGTAATACGGTTGGTAATATTATTACCAATAATAAAGTTAGTATCCAGCCGCGTTTATCATTTCGATACAGGACATAAGTTACATATGGAATGAAAACTATAGCGGCAATTGCCATAAGGAAAATGAATATGATACTAAAGAAAGAGAGTGCAAATAAAAGAAAAGTTGAAATCTCGTAATTCAGATATTTCTTCAGATTTACAAGAAGTGCTTCATCAGGAATTAAATTAAGTTCTTCACTATCCATATCTCCCCCGGTGTTTATGATCAGTATTTATTAAATAAAATAAATCTATAAAATTAAATATGTTATTAATTATTAGAAAAAATCAAGATCATGTTTCTTCTGCCGGTGAAGTTAGTCAAAAAAAAAGCCGGTACATAATGACCGGCTTCAAAAATTTATCAGGTAATTAAAACTGAACCTTTTTCTTTGTTCTGTTAGCGTACTCAAGAACCAGGGCGCTTGCAACGAAAATGGAGGAATAAGTACCTGTAATTATTCCAAAGAACAAAGTAAATGAAAATGCTCTTAACACTTCACCGCCAAAGATTAAAAGAACGAAACACGACAAAAGAGTTGTACCTCCGGTAAGGATTGTTCTGCTCATTGTGCGGTTGATACTCATATTAATTAAATCTTCAAGAGGCATAGTTTTATGTATCTTCAGATTTTCCCTGACTCTGTCAAACACAATTACCGTATCATTTACAGAATAACCAATCAGAGTAAGGAATGCAGCGACCACTGTCAGATCTATTTCGAGGTTTAATCCGGGAATCACTCCATATAATATAGAATACAATCCGAGAGTTATAAGTACATCGTGGAACAAGGCAACTACCGCTCCGAATGCAAAGATGAATTTAAACCTGAAAGCCAGATAAACTAAAATTCCAATGAGAGAAAGAACAACAGCTATAACTGCATCTGTTTTTAATTCTTTTCCTACTTTAGGACCGACGTGATCTTCTTTTATTACCTTGAACGGATTATCCTTGTATTTCTGTTTGAGGTTTTCCTTAATCCAGTCGGCAATACCTACATTAACGATCATCTGTGTATTATCGGGCTCTTCTGAAACTTTGCCGGTTTGAAATCCTGCATTAAAAAGTCGATCAACCAGAATTCCGGTAGTATCAGGATTAGCGAATTGAT
>DATICR010000217.1:0-2385 GCA_035456745.1 Ignavibacteriaceae bacterium | reverse complement strand
CAGGGCGAATGACCATAAGGCAGTTCAGGAAATATATACAAAAGAATGGGAAAGACATTTTTCAAAAAGAATATTTATTGCAAATAAAATACAGAATACAATTTTGAGGAATTATACTGATAAATTACCTTTCATTACCCGGTTCTTACTTCCCTTTTCAATTTCAGCAACCAGAAATTAGTGGCGTAATTGAATGACGAATCAACGAATTGACGGATTAACGAATTCAACCTGCAGGTTCGGGAATTCGAAAATTCGGGAATTCGAAAATCCTAAGATATTTTTAATTTACATTCATTATCTTTACCGACAGAATGTGAGTTTATTTGCATATGGATTTTAAATTGCAGAATATAGAAAAATTTATAGTTGTTGGAGACAGAGTACTTGTAAGACCAACAGAAGAATCTCAGAGAACAGCTTCCGGATTATTCCTGCCCCCGGGAGTTACAGAAAAGGATAAGATTCAAAGCGGTTATGTTATTAAAGTTGGTCCCGGTTATCCCACGGGTACAAATCCCGATGATGAGCCCTGGAAAGAAAACAAGGAACAGGTTAAGTACATTCCTCTCCAGGCAAAAGAAGGAGACCTGGCCATATTTCTACGCAAAGAAGCTTTCGAAATTGAATTTGATAAAGAGAAACTTTTGATAGTCCCTCAGTCAGCGCTTCTCTTATTAATCCGCGACGACATTGTGAACTTCTAGCATCGTTCACCCATTCTATCTTAGCGCTGCAAGCCGTCAACCAAAATATATGATATTAATAATTCATCCTTTCCAAAGGAGTTCTTCGGACTACGAGGATGCCACGGCGGACCTCGTAGAGGTCAAATTATTGTAGTAATATAATTTTAATAGTATTTCCAAATCCTCGTAGAGGATTAACAATTAAAACATTATATTTTTTAATTCTAAAAGAGCTACTCGGAATTAATCGATCTCATCCAATCTTCCAATCCCCTTGACCCAGCCGTTTTCTTTTTTCATTACCCGTACTTATATTCCTCCAACCCAATTTAAGTTAAGGAAGGAAATATGAAATATTTATTAAGTATTTTGTTAAGCTTAATTATACTTACCGGATGTGTTAAAAAAGATAATCAACCAAATCAGAATTCTTCGCTGGTTGCTAAGGAAGTTAATTATTCCACAGACGGTATGACCCTCAAAGGATACCTTGTTTACGATAGTGCAAAGGCAGGCAAAAAACCGGGGATAATTGTAGTACACGAATGGTGGGGATTGAATGATTATGTAAGGCACAGAGCAGAGATGCTGGCAAATCTTGGTTATATAGCGCTTGCTGTTGATTTGTATGGTAACGGTAAAACAACGCAGCATCCGGATGAAGCCGGTAAATTTGCCACTGAAGTTATGCAAAAAATGGACTCGGCAACGGCGCGGTTCGATGCCGGACTAAGGCTTCTGAAAAATCAGCCGCAGACAGATACAGAGAAGATTGCAGCTATCGGTTATTGCTTCGGAGGGGGAATAGTTCTAAGATTAGCACTTGACGGAACCCCTGTTGATGGTGTGGTAAGTTTCCATGGAGATTTACCGACCGACAAGGTTAAAAATCCTGATTCTGTTAAAGCTAAATTTCTTGTATGCAACGGTGCCGCCGACCCGTTTAATCCGCCTGAAAAAGTAAGCGCTTTTAAGAATGCAATGGATAGTGCAAAAGTCAATTATACATTTATTGATTTCCCCGGTGCAAAACACAGCTTTACCAATCCTGCGGCCGACAGTATCGGCAAAAAATATAATATTCCTCTTGCATATAATAAAGAAGCTGATGAAAAAAGCTGGAATGATATGAAGGATTTTCTTAATAAATTATTCAATAAGTGAAAAGTCTGTTAATCAATGCTGCCATGAAAGATGACATCTTTCAATTTGTGCTAAAGGTGTGAAAAGATGTCATCTTTCTTATTCAGCCTTATCCGACAGAGAAATATTGGCCGTAGATAATAAAAAGCAATTGGTAGTTTATGAATGAGCTTTTATAACCTTAACCTTATAAAAAAGTCAGACGCTCATTTGCACGATCAGCATACTGCATAATCTGGCATATCCAGAACCAAAAAGGGAGTATCCTAACTGATAACTCCAGAATATTACGAAAGGTTTTTACGCAGATATACTCTGTATAATAATGATCTTAAAGGCAAATGAAATAATATTTAATTAATTCAAATTAATTCATATGAACTGTCGTACTGATTTTCACTGATCCCTGACGGGATGCATTTTTAAAGCAATTATTTGAAAATTTGATAGGCATCCGGCGAGAGCCGGATCTGCGAAAATCTTTTCATTAATAAAATAAGGATGCTACCATTATTTAAGAATTTCTCATATGCTTAAAAATCAAATTAACTGC
>DATICR010000216.1:0-3935 GCA_035456745.1 Ignavibacteriaceae bacterium | reverse complement strand
CTTTATCCTCCAGATGGGTTAAATCATTACGTATTGTAACTTCACTGACATTAAATATTTCACTTAATTGATTTATCATTAACTGTCCCTGCTCATTCAACATCTCAAGAATTTTTACACGTCTATTTAATGTAAAATCACCAACAGACGAGTTGTTTATTTGCTTTTTCATGAATAAGACCTTCAATTATTTAAATAAACAAATAAAAATTTCGATCTCTTCAAAAATATGAAATAATAGAATAAAAAAGAGTTCTGCTTTCATAACCTTTCGTATTTCCCAATTAAATTTGTTTAAATAAAGTTTTCGAAAATTATTGACAAGGTAATACAAATCTCTTATATTCTTATACAAAGTAAATATAAGTTTTTTTCAATGATAATGAAATCATTGAATCGATGATTTTGTCATTGAGGGGAGAATGAAATTTAATAAAATAAACGTTCAGCCAGAACTTGATAAAAAATTTTATCTAATAAGATCTACCAATAATTATAACCAGCCACGGAACAACTGCATTTTCAGGAGAGAGATATTGGAAGTTATGTTTTCAATGCTGCACAAGCAAAATTCTACTCAAAAAATAAAAACACTATTGCTTAATAATAAAAAATAATTTCAATTTACCTGGAGGTAAAAATGAGAGGAAAAATTACGATCTTCAATTTGTCAGATAAGATCCTTTGCTTTCTTTCTATTTTGCTTTTCTCCATAAATACCTTCGCCGGCACAACCGGGAAATTAGCCGGTAAGGTTACGGACTCATCAACGAAAGAAGCTCTCCTAGGTGCAAATGTTATAATTGTTGGCACTACTATGGGTGCAGCTACTGATACCGAGGGGGATTATTTTATAATAAATGTACCACCCGGAACATATTCATTAAAATTTTCGATGGTCGGTTATGCGAGTTTAGTGATTTCAGATGTTGTGGTAAATGTTGATAGGACGACCAATCTGGATGCCAAATTGGAATCACAAAGCATTACATCGCAGGAAGTACATGTGATCGCCGAAAGACCGGTGATTCGCAAAGATATGACTGCAAGTATAGTGGAGTTTACTGCGAGAGAAATAGAACTGAGTCCCCAACGGAATATTCAGGAGCTTATAAAGCAACAACGAGGTGTACTGCTTGGGTACAACAACATGGGAAAGCAGGGATTTTATTATACCGATACCCCATCCGATGCATTGCATATCAGAGGCGGTAGGGAAAATGAAACTCTCTTTACGCTGAACGGGATAACAGTCAACGATCCAATGTGGGGAGGATCGGAATACATTCAACTGTCATCCGGAAATTTCATAAGTGAATTTAATACTCTCGCCGGAACATTTAATGCTGAATATGGAAACGCAATGTCCGGCGCCGTAAACATTGCCACCGAAAACGGTGCATCCGATCATTATGCGGGAAAAATTTCCTTATTTACTGATCAGTTCGGTATTGATAAATACGATCAAAATACTTTACAGGGTGACTTCGCTATAGGCGGTCCAGTTATCCTTCCAAATTTAACTTTTTATGCCAGCGGTGAAAGACGTGTCTCCGATGGATATTTGTATGGATATGTTTATCCGAACTGGACTGATTCCAGAGGCAAAGCAATCGATTCACTGACTCAGCTGCCTTTAGGAACAGGCGAAAAAACTTCGATGGATAAATTTGATTATTGGAATGCTTCTTTTAAACTCAACTGGTCGATAATTCAGACCGTAAAATTAAGCGGCTTTGTTGGATATTATAAGCTGAGGAAAGACAGTTACAATAATACCTTTAAATACTTTCCGGCGGGAAATCCATACCAGAATTCCGAAGAATATATTTATAATCTGACATTTACACACGCCTTAAGCTCAAGTACATATTATGAGATCGGTGCCGCAAGACAGAATCATAAGAGATTTCTGGGTGTCTATGACAGCTGGAGTAAATATATGCAGACACCTGAAGAATATGATCCCAGCGGTTCGTTTTTCGTAATAGGTGAAGAATGGCAATGGCATAATGAAAAGTCTGATGTAACCAGTGGAAGGGCCGCCATCGTTTCTCAATTAAATAAGACTAACTTAATCAAACTTGGTGCGAATTTCCGGGGCATTGATATCAATTTTGAAAGCAAGAATCCTAATGAGGCTGGCAGCTATTATATGAATTATGATCATAAGCCATTTGAGATGTCGGCATTTCTACAGGATAAAATGGAATTTTCAGATATAGGTTTGATCATAAATCTGGGTGTTCGTTATGATTTGTGGGATGCAAATGCTCCTTACTGGACAGATATAAATAAATTATTCGAGATGAAGACTGCCGCCGCGGAGAAGAAAACCAGATTTTCTCCTAGACTCGGTGTTTCTTATCCTATTACCGATCAAGCGGCATTTCACTTTGCCTACGGACACTTCTATCAATTACCGCCCTATTATCTGCTTTATCAGGGGCAAAGATATTTAGTTCCGACAGATAAGAATTGGGACAGCTACCCCGGTTATCAGGGAAAACTTTACATACCATTCACACAGGATAATGCTTTCCGGCTAGGTAATTCGAATTTAAATCCTGAGCGGACAGATTCGTATGAAGCCGGAGTTCAAATGAAATTGACGGAAGATGTATCCATCGATATAACTGCCTATTACCGTGAAATGAGTGATCTGGTGGGAGAAAGATTTATTGCAAAAGCAAATTCAGGAAATGGTCTGAGAGTTACCGGTAATTATGATTACGGAAATGCTAAAGGAATAGAATTATCTCTTAACAAAAGGTTCAGTAACTATTTTTCAATAAAAGCTAATTATACATTTTCAAAAGCTTTGGTAACAAGTTCAACTCCATGGGCTCAATTACAAATTGAGAATCCTACTTTTAAAACATTTACAGCAGATTGGGACAGGCCTCATACATTCAATTTTGATTTGTATGTGGGTCTGCCTGCAAGCTGGGATATCAGTTTATCCGGAAACTTCCAATCGGGAATGCCTTATACGATTAAAACCGAACCAAATACTGAAAGAGCCCCGTTTATCAGTTCCGTTGATACAAGATTTAGCAAGACATTCGATGTATTAGGATTCAGACCAAAGGTTTATTTGAATGTGCTGAATCTTCTTGATAGAAAAAATGTTTATGGAGTTTATCCAAGCAGCGGCAAGCCTGATCTTCCATTGGGAGTTCCAAGAACATTACATAACCTGGATGTGTATGATTTGCCGAATAACTATAGTGCGGGAAGACAGATTTATCTGGGTGCTGAAATAAATCTTTAGTGCGGTGTCTGACTTAGAAAAATGAGTTGAATACTAATAAATAAATAGTTAAAGGAGATTTAAAAATGATAACAAAATTGAAAATGGAAATAAATTTGCCGTTATCATTGATTGTAACTCTGATTCTTATTCCGTCATTTGTAATGGGACAGGAAATTTATGAAAGATGGAATACTTTCGATATAAACCGTATCGCTAACAGGTCGTGTAATTACGGATCTGTTTGCGAGGGTCAGTTTGTATATGGTGCAGGTCAGCATCCTGCAATGGAATATCCCGCAGGAAGCGGCAATGATTACGGAATGGCAATCGGTTTTTATCTGGCCGGATTCACTACTGACGGAGGAGGACAGAATCCCGACAACCTGCCGTATTTTGATATGACTCCGAAGGAATACGAAGACAACTGGGACTGTGATCACTGGGATCCTTATGGGCCGGGTCCCTACGATAATGAAGTCCCGTTAGACGGGATATTTAATTTTGTCGGAAGTTCCGAAAGATCACCAATGAGTGATGATGTTGACAGCTGGCCCGATCCGGGAAACAGCGATGGAAGATATGGTTGGCCTCAATTTTATCCTCATACAAATGAACCTGTTATGCTGAATGAAAACGGATGGCCAGGCTGGGGCGAAAATGGAGAACAGGTAGGACATCA
>DATICR010000215.1:0-7129 GCA_035456745.1 Ignavibacteriaceae bacterium | reverse complement strand
ATATGTCCCCCTATTCCGCTTTCAAGCTTATTGGCTTTTACAACCATTGCCATTGCATTCCACCGGATAAGACTCTTAATCCTTCTTTCGATTTCACGGTTTCCGGGAAAAGGGGGCTGATTTGTACGCGGAATTGTATTTAAGTATGGTGTATTAGCAGAAAAAGGAATTTCAATGCCTGCTTTATGAGCCCTTATCTGCAGCTGATTTAATAATTCTTTTACTCTTTCGGGACCTCCATGCTCAAGTACATAATCAAGTGAATAAAGCCATTCCCTGGTTTCAATTTCATTAATTTCATCTGTTTTTATTTTTTCATTAGCCATTACGAATTCCTTTTTTCAGATTTTTTAGACAATAACAAATACAATTAGGGTTTTTTCCCATCATGGAAAAACCAATAAAGTGGTTAAAAGTAAAAATTGATAATTAGATAGGATAACTTAATTCATTATTCAAAAAATTACAATTTTGGACTGTCATTTGGTGAAACAGATTACAATTAAATTGATGAATTAATGAATTAGCAGTTTGGATCTGTTAATTGGCGAATTCGTGAAATTGCGAATTGTATAAGCTGTGTATTCGATTCTGTAGATTAATTTATTAATCTGCATTGATGAATCGATACAAATGTTCAAATGAAAGTAATGGGAATCTTATTACAATGATACAAGATAAATTTCAGGTTTCAACTATTATAAATTTGATTTGGATAATCCGATTTATTAAGCGCATTTAGTGCGCATTTAGTGCGGAATTAGTGCGGAATTAGATGGTAATTAGACTGGAAATATGGATAAAATTTACGTCGAATTAATCTGAAATTAATTTATAATTTCTCAAAAATCATTTGTTGACCGGACAAATGATTTGGTCATCAATTGAATCATAGTAAATATTATTCCTACTTTTGTTACTCAAAAAATAAATGAAAAATGAATATACCTTCTATAATTGCTAATGAATTAAAAATCAGGAACTTTCAGGTTGATGCAGTCATCCGGCTTTTCAGTGAGGGTGCAACGGTACCTTTCATTGCACGGTACAGAAAAGAGCATACAGGCGGCCTTGATGAAGATGCACTTCGGGAAATTGAAGACAGGTTGAATTATTTAACGCTGGTCAATGAAAGAAGAGCAACTATTCTGAAAAGTATTGAAGAACAGGGTAAACTTACTGATGAAATCAGAAATAAATTAAATTCAACATTAAAGCTTCAGGAACTGGAGGATATTTACCTTCCATTCAAACCGAAGAGAAAAACGAGGGGAACAGTTGCAAAAGCAAAAGGACTGGAACCTCTTGCGCTTTTCATTCTTCAAAATCCCTTGTTCAAAGGGAACTTTGATGAAAAGCTCTCGGAATTTATAAATCCGGAGCTTGATGTAAATAGTATGGATGAAGCTTTGCAGGGAGCGAAAGACATAATTGCTGAAATGTTAAGTGATATGGCAGATGTGAGAAAAATAGTGAGGGAATACCTTCTGGAAAATTCGCTGGTTAAGTCGGAGAAGACAAAAGAGAAAAAAGAGAGTATGACTAATGAGAAATTAAAGGATAGGGAAAGAAAAGAAATTTATCAGATATATTATGATTTCAACATCGATATTAAAAAAATAAAACCATACCAGGTTCTGGCGGTAAATAGAGGGGAAAAGGAAAAAGTGCTTAAGATTTCTTTAAGCTTTGATCAGCCTGAAGTATTATTGTTAGTTAAAAAATCCGCATTTGAGTACCGTGAATCTGTTTTTATGAATATCCTTGATGAAGTAGTTGAAGATTCATTTATGCGTTTAATTTTCCCGTCAATTGAAAGAGAAATAAGAAATCAGTTGACAGAAAATGCAGATCTTCATGCCATAGAAATTTTTGCTTCTAACCTGAGGCAGCTTCTCCTTCAGCCGCCTCTATCGGGAAAAATTATAATGGGAATTGATCCCGGGTTTGTTTCGGGATCCAAAATTGCCATAATTAATGAGACGGGTAAATATCTCGAGGGAATCACTATATATCCTCATCCGCCGCAGAATAAAAGTGAAGATGCAAAGAAAATTCTGCTGCACCTTATTGAAAAATATAGGGTGGAAGTGGTTGCAATCGGAAATGGTACTGCCAGCAGGGAGACTGAATTTCTGATAGCTGCACTAATCAAAGATAAAAATCTGAAATGTCATTATATAATTGTTAATGAAGCCGGAGCATCCGTTTACTCTGCTTCGGAAGTAGCAAAGCAGGAATTTCCTGATCTTGAAGCCAGCCAGAGAGGGAATATCTCTATTGCAAGAAGAATACTTGATCCGCTTTCTGAACTTGTAAAAATTGATCCTAAATCGATAGGAGTTGGTTTATATCAGCATGATGTAGATCAGAAACTGCTTTCACACAAACTCGATAATGTTGTAGAAAGCTGCGTTAATTATGTCGGAGTTGATTTGAATACGGCTTCCATTTCTCTGTTAACCTATGTCTCAGGTCTTAATAAACGAATAGCGGCAAATATTGTCAAATACAGAGAAAATAAGGGAAGATTTAACAACCGTGAGGAGTTAAAAGAAGTAACAGGATTGGGAGATAAAATATTTGAACAATCGGCAGGCTTCCTGAAAATTCCCGGAAGTGAAAATCCATTCGATAATACTTTTATTCATCCTGAATCTTATATCGCGGCGGAAAAATTGTTAAAGCTTGTAAAATTACCTTTAAGCAAAGTTGCTGAATCGGGATCTCTGATTGATTTATTTGTTAAACAAAAAGGTACTTCAAAACTTGCTGAAGAAATCGGCATAGGCGAACCTACCCTCATTGATATATTAGAAAATTTGAAAAAACCCGGAAGGGATCCGCGCGAAGAATTGCCAAAACCTCTTCTCAGGAGTGATGTTCTGAAAATGGAGGATCTTCAGGTGGGTATGGTATTGAAAGGAACGGTAAGAAATATCGTCGATTTCGGGGCATTTGTTGATATCGGGGTCAAACAGGATGGACTGCTGCATATATCTGAAATCGCAGATAAATATGTTAAAAATCCTCTCGAGGTTCTGAGTGTAGGTGAAGTCATCGACGTAAAAATTATTTCTGTAGATGTCGATCGTGGAAGAATTTCTCTTAGCAGAAAATCATAGAGAATAGTACAAAAAGAGAATCTAAAATATTTAACTAAAAAGTTGAAATAGTCATTGCGAACTTGCCTGCCTTATCATAACTTTTAGCGCAGGCAAGTCTTCTCCATAGGAGTCCTCCGGACGAGTGAAGCATTCTTTTCCGGGCTGCCTGTCTGCCGTCCAGGCAGGCCACGGTCAGATTATAATTTTAATTTCCAAACCGTGGCAGCAGTTTTCCCCGGTTTTTGTAATGATTACAAATGAAAAGTTTTAGACTCAAATGTATATTAAGTTTCCACTACAAATAAAAAGATATCATTTCCAACAAGCCCCTCGCTTATCACCTGTCCGTCGTGGCGGAAGAGAGGGGCTACAGGGTGAGTTCAAATTTGCCTACTGCCTATTGCTTTTTTTGCCTACTTTATTTTTTTATAGCCTCTGACTATAAATTCCTTTCCTCATTAACTTTATTCTATGAATCAAAATTCCTATATTCGTCGCAGTTTTTCATTTTATAGTCCTAAATGAATACTTACAATCAACTTTTAAATATTATCAGAGATAAAGGTGCTGCTTATCTTGTACTAATAGATCCTGATAATACTGACAACAAAAAGCTGGAGCGTTTTGTAAAGCACTGTTCAAATTCGGGAGTGGATGGTTTTCTGGTAGGCGGAAGTTTATTGTTTAAGGGGAATATTGATAGCTGTATCAGAATTATTAAAGAATTTAGCACCCTGCCCGTAATTATTTTTCCGGGAGATGTTAATCAGATTTATGATTCGGCAGATGCGATACTTTTTCTTTCTGTAATAAGTGGAAGAAACCCGGAACACCTAATCGGCAAACAGGTTCTTGCAGCTCCGCTTATTAAAAAGACCGGAATTGAACCACTTTCAACGGGTTACATTTTAATTCAATCAGGTGAGATAACAACTGCTCAATATATGGACGGAAGTCTGCCGGTACCTGCAAACAAACCGGAAATAGCCGTATCCACTGCATTGGCGGGCGAATATCTTGGAATGAAGCTGATTTATCTGGAAGCAGGATCAGGTGCTCAAAATACTGTTCCGGATGAAATGGTAAAAGCTGTAGCGGAGGCTTGCACTGTCCCGGTGGTCGTAGGAGGAGGAATACGAAATCCTGAAACAGCCCGGAGTAAAGTTAAAAACGGGGCAAAGATCATAGTCACCGGCAATTTTTTTGAAAATGAAACTAATTGGGATCTGATCAGAGATTTTGCGCAAGCAGTGCATATTAAATCTCCTGTTGTTGTCTGATTTTTTATAAAATTTTAATGAAAGTAAAAATTGGATAAGAAAAAATTTGTAACCGATTCACTGAATGAAAGTTCTGTAACTAAAAAAGAAATGGTGAAAGAATGTATCGACGATATTTTGAAAGTTGCGGACATTCTTGCCGGCTCCTTCAGGAGAGGCAATAAATTACTATTATGCGGTAACGGGGGAAGCGCTGCTGATTGTCAGCATATTGCTGCAGAATTGGTAATAAGATTGAGTCACGACATTCAAAGACCTGCATTGCCGGCAATTGCACTTACGACTGATACCTCAAATCTTACTGCCGGCGGTAATGATATCGGCTTTGAAAATGTCTTTGCCCGTTCGGTTGAAGGGTTAGGAAGTAAGGGTGATGTTCTCCTTGCAATCTCCACAAGCGGGAATTCTGTAAATGTCATTAAAGCTGTTGTTGCAGCAAAAAGTAAAGGTATGAAGATAATTGCATTTCTCGGAGGATCGGGGGGAAAATTAAAATCCGAGGTAGACCAGTCTGTTATAATACCATCATCCAATACCCAACGGATTCAGGAAGGACATATTACTGCGGCTCATATTATTTGTGAACTTGTTGAGAGGGAATTGTATCAAACATAATTTTAATGGGTCAACGCCCAGTTAACTTTGGCTCCGGATGTTATATTGTGTCTGTCGCAAAAACCCCCGTTAACTTCAACAACATATTTAGCCGGTTCGGCGGAAGGATAGGAAATATCAGCATAAGGGGTAGTATTCTTTGCTATATTCAAAACGGTTTTTGAATCATCAATAAAGATCATATCAAGGGGAATCATTGTATTTCTCATCCAGAAACTTCTCACCTGAATATCGGGAAAAATAAATAACATTCCCTGGTTTTCATCCATGCTTTTCCTGTTCATTAAGCCAAGCTCCCTGTCAAATTCATTACTGGCTATCTGAATATTAATTTTGGTAATTACAGTACCCGTGGAATCGATAAAAGTAAGTTCCCCATCTTTCCTGAACATATATTCCTCATTATTATTTATCTCGGATTTCCCGCTATATACAATTATAAAATAAATTGCAGCTATTATAATTATTCCCACGGCTGTTATTTTATAAATAACAGGCAGTTTTCTCAGACGATTGGTTTGTTCAGTTTTTTTCTTCTTTGTCATAGATATTTTGTTTTAATCTCTTAAAATACAATTTTGCCAATTGCAAATTACATTTTTGTTAATTGAAAAATTGTATGGTTCTGGCAAATATCATATCTGTCCAAAATAAAGTGAATAGGTAAAAAGGATAAGCATCCCGAAGGGATCAGCGTAAATCAAGCTCTTAATATTGAATTGTATATTAAATTATTGATATCTTTTTCATTCCAACTAAATATATTTTCAGCGTTTATCAGCGTAAAAACTACCAATTAGATTTATTTTAATATTCAAAAAATAATTTGGACAACTATGGCAAATATGATTGATAGAGAGGAAATAAAACTTACTGAATCTCATGTCCGTATGGTCGATAGTGGATGGGGAAAAGAAGTTACACAACATTCGATTGTAGAGAAAATAACATATCTTTCAGACGGATTAAAAGTTAAAGGCTATCTCGCTTATCCCCATAGAATATTGAAGGGCAATAAAATACCTCTGATTATCTGGAACCGTGGAGGTTATAAGGAAAATGGTGTGATAGACAGCTTTACAGCAAGAGGAATGTTCGGTCAAATTGCAAGCTGGGGCTATGCAGTTCTTGCTTCACAATATAGGGGGAATGATGGCGGGGAAGGGGAAGAAGAGTTAGGCGGTAAAGATGTAAACGATATAAAAAACCTTTTTCCTGTTGCTGAGGAATTACAATTTATAGACACTAATACTGCCGGGGTTGAAGGATGGAGCAGAGGAGGAATGATGACATTTATTCTTCTTAAAGAAATGCACAATTTTAAATGTGCGGTACTTAGCGGAGCAATCTCCAACCTTAAAAGTATTACCGGTTCAGAGAAAGATGTTAACAGAAATTATGAGAAAATAGTAGGGAACGATTTTGAGAAGAAAATAAAAGAGCGATCCGCGATAAATTTTACTAACAGCCTGCCCGATATTCCATACCTGCTAATGCATGGCAGTGCCGATAACACTGTTCCGGTGGAACAGACAATAGAACTGGCAAAGAAATTTTCTGCTGAAGGAAAAAACTACCGCCTGGTGATTTTTGAAGAAGGAGACCACTATCTTAAAAATCACCGCAAAGAAGTTGATAGATTAAGAAAATATTGGTTTGACAGGTATCTGAAAACATAGGCTGGTACAAGCAAAATTCCTTCCAATAGATATTATAAAAAAAAAGGACACCCGTAAATGGTGTCCTTTTTAATTGAATGAATTACATTTTACTTGGTTCTCTTAAATTCAATCCTTCTGTTCTTCTGTTTGCCTTCAGGAGTATCATTGGGGGCAATTGGATTGGATTCGCCGTATCCAACAGCTGTAATTCTCGAAGGATTTATTCCCTGACGAATCAGCCAGTCTCTTACTGCATTGGCTCTTCTTTCAGATAGTTTCTGGTTAGAAGATTCACTTCCAACATTATCAGTATATCCGGAAATTTCCACTGAAATATCAGGATAAGTCTCTAATGTTTTAAGAGCTTTTCTTAAGGTGTTCTCTGATTCGGGTTTAATATCAGCTTTGCCGGTAGCAAAAGTTATTACTTCAAGGATAATTGGCACACCTATTTTTACAACGTCAT
>DATICR010000214.1:0-2324 GCA_035456745.1 Ignavibacteriaceae bacterium | reverse complement strand
AAATTTTTTTTTGATATTTTTTAACAATATCATTAAAGGCAGCTTCTTCACCGGCAATAAATCTTTTTACTAATTCATAGTCAGGATTAGTGGAAGCCATTTTTCCTGTATTTATTCATTTTTTAGACAAAAAAGATTACTTGGAGGTTTAATATGTCAATTATTTAAACCTTGATGAAATTCAGGTTGTCAAAATTTTGAAAAACTTAATAATATATACAAAATGGGAGAATAAATTGAAAAAGTTATCATTATCAGTAATATTAATTTTTGCAGCTGTTATCGCCGTTTCGGCAATTTCATATTCACAGCAAATGAATATGCCTGGACGTGAAAATATGCGAGGAAGAATGTTTGAAAAACTTAACCTTACCGACGACCAAAAAGCTAAAATTGCCGATCTTCAGATAGAACACCAGAAAGCTATGGTTGATTTGCGTGCGGATTTACAGAAAAAACGCCTAGACATGAAGGGACTTATCCATAAAGGAAATTTCTCACGTTCAGATTTTCTTAACCTTACAAAAGAGGTCAATGATGCAAAAGACAAAATTTCTACGGCAAGGGCCAATCATATGATGGATATTTATGAAATGCTTACAGATCAGCAAAAGAAAATGTTTTCCGAAATACCAATGATGAGTGGAGGAATGTGCGATGGCTGCAGAATGATGGACAAAAAAGGGCCTATGAAAAGAATGCCTGATATGAAATAAATTCAGAATTATTTGTTTGATAGATAATGGAAAAAGTCACTAAAACATCGTGACTTTTTCTACTTAGAATACTATCTTGTTCTTTTTTGCGAATTTAGAATTTTTTATTGATAATACATTCCGGACGTGAGAATTCCACATCTGATAGAGGTTTGCGGAACAGAAATCTGAGTCTATTTGGGGTTCGTTGGCCGTAAATCGATTTCACTTGCCAGGGCCCTCTGAGGCAGCTTAATTATTAACATAACAGTTTCGGCAACATCTTCGGGCATTAACTTATTAGGTGAAACCGGACTACCTGAAGAATGAAATTCTGTCTCAACCGAACCGGGACAAATTGCGGCGACTTTTATATTGTATTTTCTTACTTCCTGCAAAAGACATCCGGTAAAACCCCGAACCGCGTGCTTTGTTGCTGAATACATTGAACCTCCGGCAAATACATTTTTACCTGCCAGAGAGGAAATATTTATGATTGTTCCCGATTTCCTTTCGATCATATTATTTAATACTGCTCTGGAAAAATTAAATATACCATAAAGGTTTGCGTTTACCTGTTTCTTAAAATCATTCAGTGAAGCATCAATGACATTTTTAAATATTCCCAATCCTGCATTGTTAATAAGTACATCTACCCTTCCGTATTTCTCTAGTATAGATTCCACAGAAGTATTCACAAAAATTTCATCTCCTACATCTCCTAGAAAATATTCAGCTTTAACTCCTTTTTCCTTTACCAGACTCTGAGTTTGTTTCAAGGCTTCAATATCACGTCCGAACAGCATGATATCATATCCTTCATCGGCAAGCCTGACAGCAATTTCTTTCCCAATCCCCCGACTTGCACCGGTTACTATACAAAGTTCTCTCCCACTCATTACAAATCTCCCTCAATTGGTCTCACCAAAATCTCTTCAGTTACAATATTTTTTCTTTCGAGATAAGAAGATACTATAACCCGCGCAACATCTTCAGGATTAAGCATTCTTTCAGAATGTTCTTCTCTTACCTTCTGCGACCACATAGGTGTTTCCGTTGTTCCGGGAATTACATTGATAACACGAATTTTATATTTACGAACTTCTTCCCTCAGGACATTTGAATATCCCAATAAACCCATTTTTGAAGCGGCATAAATGCTGCTGTTAGTAAAGGTCTTCTTTGTTACAACTGAAAGGATATTTATTATTGTACCGCCTCCGCGTTCAATAAAATGGGGCAACAAATATTTAATAGTATAAATTGAACCAAGCAGGTTAGTATTTATTACATCATCGATCTCATTTGTAGAATTCTCTTCGGCCAATTTCCATGATGTAATCCCCGCGTTATTAACAAGACAATCAATATCATTTGCAGCAAGAATTTTTTTAACAATCTGGTCGACGTTTGCTGATGATGCAATATTACATGGATACATTTCAACCGAAAGCTTTTCCTTTTTTAATTCTCGATTTAATCGTTCAAGTTCTGTAACCCTTCTAGCAGATACAAACACAATCGAACCAATTTTAGCAAATTCGACAGCTGTAGCTTTCCCGATTCCACTGCTAGCTCCGGTAATCCATATTCCGTTTTTATCTTTAGCCATTACCGGACCTTGAGATT
>DATICR010000213.1:0-3936 GCA_035456745.1 Ignavibacteriaceae bacterium | reverse complement strand
AAGATTTAAATCGGTTTTACTGGAAGCCTCTCCACTCATTTCTTTCTCCTCTCCCACAACCATAATAACTACATCGGATTTTTTCGTAGTGGTTATAGCATCATTAAATCCTGAAGAATCAAAATCATTAAAATTACAACCTTTTACCAATTCGATTTCAACTTTACCATTCAAGAGATTCTTAAATCCCTGATACACTGTTATAACATCTTCTGGTTTGCCTGCTCCCGCCCAGACTCCCATGGGGTCAGAGTTATTATCAGCTAAAGGACCTATCAGTGCGACTCTTTTAATCTTTTTTCCGAGGGGCAGCAGATGATTTTCGTTCTTTAATAAAATTATTGATTCCTCAGCTAGTCGTAATGCAATACTATCTTTATAATTTTGGGAAAGATTATTCTTATGGAAAAAATCAATATCAGTATAAGGATGCTCGAATAATCCAAGTTTGAATTTCAATAGTAAAACATGATGTACCGATTTATTAATCTCATCTTCGGATATATATCCTGCTTCAACAAGCTGTTTCAGATTAGGAGCATATACATTCCCTACTATTGTATCCCCCACCATGTCGATATCAACACCTGCTTTAAAACTTTTTAAAGCAGCTTCCCTTTTGTTCTTTGCAAAACGATGGTTTATAATTTCACCAATTGCATTAAAATCGCTTATGACGACACCATCCCAGTTCCACTCATTTCTCAATATCCCAGTCAGTGTATGATAATTCGCGGATGCAGGAATTCCATCTAAATCATTGAATGAACTCATTATTGATGAAACATTATTATTTACTGCTGAATGAAAAGGAACGAGATAGACTTCCCTTAATGTTCTTTCAGAAATATCCACGGTATTATATTCCCTTCCTCCTTCTGCTCCACCGTATGCAACGTAATGTTTGGCACATGCAGCTATACTTGCAAAATCTTTCAGACTATTTCCCTGGAAACCTTTAACCTCTGCAGCGGCAAAAACGCTACCGAGATATGGATCTTCACCTGCACCTTCCATAATTCTGCCCCACCTAGGATCTCTAGCGATATCAACCATTGGAGCATACGTCCACCTTGTTCCTTCCGATGCCGATTCAAATGCAGCGATTCTGCATGCTTCAGTTACTAAGTCAGGATTCCAACTTGAAGCACCTGCAAGAGGAATTGGAAAAATTGTATGACATCCATGAATTATATCATTTGCAAACAACAAAGGGATACCAAGTCTGGTTTCTTCAACTGCTATTTTTTGAAGCCGATTTATTTCTTCAACTCCCGGCATTCCCATCAGAACCGATCCGGCTTTACCCTGACGGATCAAATTTTCTTTTGATTGGTCCATCCCCACAATCTGTATAAGCTGACCTATTTTTTCATCCAGGTTCATCCTGCTTAGCAATTCATCGATTCTTTTTTCTTGTTCATAATATTGATTTTCCCGTCCCGCAAAAAATGAACAGAATAAAACAAAGTTGAAGAGCAAACCAGCTATGATAAAATATTTTTTCATAAGCTTAATTCCGGTCATTAAAAACGACATTTATTCAACATTCTCAAAACCCAGTTTCTCCAGCCCTTTTATTATTACCGTATCCTTCATCGAGTATTTCCATATCAGACCTGATTTATAATTCTCAATCATAATGACAATCGGTCCTTCATCCAGTCCAAGATAATCTTTATCGTACCAATCTACAGTAAGATTAAATGCATCCTTTAATCCGTATATTCCCCATAAACCTTTATCACCATATTTTTCATACATATTCAGAAGAGTCGGAATGCATACTTCCGGTGCGAATGGAATTGAACCGCCTGCTGCTTCAGGAGTCAACGTCCCGTCATCGATATAATTATCGTCCGGACCGCTAGCTCCTCTCCCACCGTAGCCATAGAATCTTTTTCCATCTTTTTCAAAATCTCCTGGTCCATCACAGGCACTGATTCCCCAGGTTAATGAATCATATCCTGTCCACCCTTGCAGATTTTGAATGCAATAATTCCGGTTGGACAAAGTTGCTCTTCGTGAATTCTCAAAATAGTCGATCCCCTTTTCCTTTAAATATTTATCTGCCAGTCCTCTGAAATCTATAAACATTTCAGAATACTGGTGTCCAAACAGCGGGGGAAATATTATATGCCCCAAACCGGGGTAAGGTTCTTTCCAGACATATCCAGATAACCAGACATTATACACCTCCATCGGGTTATTAAGATTTGTGCCAGCTGCCAATATATATAAATAAAGTGCTTCTGTATATCCATACCATCCGAAATCTCCCAATCCCTCTTCCGGTTTATAGCTCATGGCTATTAATCCCTGGTGTCCTTCGTGTTTGGATTTTTTAATTATTGTCCAATTCCAATCAACTCTGTTAGTCAGCCTATCGCCAAGTTCACGGATTGCCTTTTCGGCAGCATTATCAAGGTCGTAATACTGCATTGCAAACCGGATGCCTGCAAGCAGCCAGGCTGTATCAATCGTTGAGAGTTCAGAATTCCATTCCCGTTTGCCTGTATTCATGTTAAGAAAATGATAATAAAATCCCTTATATCCGGTAGCATCCGGCTCAGTACTTTGTTCAGAATTGCATAGAAATCTTATAAGGTTTAATGTTAGACCTGATGCTTTTTCCCGCGTAATCCAATGATTTTCTGCACCGATTGCCCAAACGGGCACAGCCCAACCAACTGCTGCAATAGAACACGCCGATTCATCTGTATTCCGGTCTTTAACAAGTCCGATTTCCGGATTTATTTCATTAATAAAATAGAGAAAGGATCTATACTGAAGCGAATCAAGAAAATCTTTTTCACTCTTCGATGGATTATACTGAGCAAATGATAATTGATATACTGCTATTAAAAAAATAATTATTATTTTTTTCATTAATTCCTTAAATAAAAATTATTTACTTGTATTTTATCCTGGAATTTTTCCCAATCATTTCACTTACACATTACCATTTTACCGGCAGCTGTTGATACGCCGGTTCTGATTCTATAAATGTACATACCTGAATTTACAACTTTTCCTCTATCATCCATTCCATTCCACCTGATTTCATTTTCACCTGCCGCCGCAAGTCCATCAATTAAGGTTCTGATTTTATTTCCCAGTATATCAAAAATTACAATCTGAACCAGCTGCGGTCCGGAAATTGTATAGCTGATGGTTGTTGAAATATTAAAAGGATTCGGAAAATTCTGATGAAGATCTATGTTAAACTTCTGTTGATTTTCTTCCTTAATCCCTGTCGTAAGATTTTTTTCAAATGTAAAGGGATTAAATCCATGTTTGGCGAAGATATACCATGCACATGAAGAAGAAAATCCTTTATTTATATCAACCCAATCATAACCGCCTGACGTGTTAGCAGTGTAAGGCACTGCATAGCAGTCTGCATTCCCTATCAACCTATTAATTAGAAATGAATCAAGCTGTGTTGAATAAAAATTACCCTTGTCGGGAAAATCTGAAGAATAAAATGCACAAACCATATGTCCCAAACCATCGAGCCAGATGTTATCGACTGAAATATCATCTCTTGAAAAAAAGCCTGTTACTTCTCTATCATGAAATGTAATATGCTTTTTAAATCCGGGGCTATTTTCCGGTACATTAACAAGCAGTTTATAATAAAGTCCTTCATTGCAAAATGCTAAAGAACGCCAGCTGAATAAATCCAGGGGCAATCCAGAATTTCCCTGCAGCAGGCTCATCCTGTAATCTATCCATTCCTTGATTTTTTCCGCTTTATTAAGTTCACCACAAAGTTTTAATGCAGCATATGCATCTATATTCCCTTCCTCGTGCCCGATGGGATTCCCAAGTGAGTCTGTCTCGTGAAGCTGGTAATCATTTTGTGGATTGGGTGAATTTCTGGGACCCCATCTCCAGCCATGCCTGACAAATCCTCCATGACCGGAAGGATCA
>DATICR010000212.1:0-6000 GCA_035456745.1 Ignavibacteriaceae bacterium | reverse complement strand
GCCGGCAGGACTTTTTGTCAATTCCCACTCAAAGCCAAACAGATTTTCAAAGAAGTTGTTGCTCCACCGTGTAGGTGATTTCGTCCACGTTACTTCTGGTCCTCCTGTAATAGTATCTTTGCCGAATCCTGTTCCAAATTTGCTCTTCCAGCCAAGACCCTGCTCTTCGATGCCCGCAGCTTCAGGCTCAGGTCCTATAAGCTTCGGATCACCTGCTCCATGGGTTTTGCCGAATGAATGACCACCGGCAATGAGCGCTACGGTTTCATAGTCATCCATAGCCATACGCTTGAAAGTTTCACGAATATCTTTGGCTGCTGCCACCGGATCCGGATTTCCGTTAGGACCTTCAGGATTTACATAGATGAGCCCCATCTGAACAGCAGCAAGCGGGTTCTCCAGTTCACGTTCACCCGAGTATCTTTTATCTTCAAGCCATGCCTTTTCCGTACCCCAGTAAATATCCTGTCCGGGTTCCCATACATCCTCACGTCCGCCGCCAAAACCGAAAGTCATAAATCCCATCGATTCTAATGCACAGTTTCCTGCAAGAACGATGAGATCACCCCAGGAAATTTTTTTGCCGTATTTCTGTTTAACAGGCCAGAGCAGCCTCCGGGCTTTATCGAGATTGGCGTTGTCAGGCCAGCTGTTGAGAGGTGCAAAGCGCTGACTGCCGCCTGATGCACCGCCGCGGCCATCTCCCGTACGGTAAGTACCGGCACTATGCCAGGCCATTCTGATGAATAACGGTCCGTAATGGCCAAAGTCGGCAGGCCACCAGTCCTGGGATTTCGACATCACTTCAAAAATATCCTGTTTAACAGCCTTCAGGTCGAGTTTCTTAAATTCCTCAGCATAGTTAAAATCTTCCCCATAAGGATTTGATTCTGAAGAGTGCTGCCGCAGAATACCCAAATTCAACCGGTTGGGCCACCAATCGTGTAACATATTGCTGCGCCTGGTTCCACTCGTAACAGGGCATTTGCTTTCATCATTACTGTTGGCGGTTGATTCGCCATTATGTTTTTCCGTTGACATATTTATTCCTTATAATTAATAAATTATTTTCAGTTTAATTCCTGATAATCTTCGTTTATAAATTTCGTTTGGAATACTTGCAAGATAGAAAAGTTTATGGAATTAATCATGGTTTAACAGGGTACCGCCTCTTTAGAAATCTATTTTTTATCCAAAACACTATATTTTCATCCGCCTTCAACGCATTCTATGAATTAATTGATTTAATTGTTTATAACTGCCGTCCGCTTTTCCCGAAGGGATCTCTTTGGAAGCGGATATTGCCGTCCCGCTTTAGCGGACGGATAATATATAAGTAGTTAATCCGGGCTTTCCCAAAGGGATCCTTCGGATAGCCACATTTATTGAATAAAGAATCTCTGAAAGCATTTTTTTAAGAAAATTTTGTGCTGATTTATAGGGATCGCTTAAGCTATTCTTCAATCTTCATTCATCAAAATAATTTGATTTCTTTTTCCAAAATTCATATTTTTGTCCGCATTAAAATTTTCAATGTGAGATCAGAATATCTAAAGGGTTATTCTTAATCGGCATCTTTGTGAAATTTACTTCCTGTTAATTATCCAACTAACTAAATCTTTAAAAAAGGACGCAAAAAGGACTTAAAAAGGACTTAAAGAGGACTGTAAAGGACTTTAAGAGGACTGCCAGATAGCTTGTTGCCCCTTAGTTTAAAGCTTGTTCCCCATAACACAACTCAATATTTCTTACTTGTAAAAAGCAGTAATAATGTTATTCGACTGCTTAATAAAAAAGTAAATACGCCCATTTTTTCTTCATAATTCTTACTTCATAAAGCGGCCAGGGAGAAATAATCTTACTCCAACATGATTACACAAAAGATCTTCAAATATTAACTTAGAAAGGCATACCGCGAAGCGGGATCAGTCGAAGCGAAGCGAAGATCCCGCTCCCAGCGGGGCCAAAATCAGGAATGCTAAACAAAGAAGGACATAAATTTATCGATTGCTTATTCATATGCCTTAACCAAAATTATCAGCGTTTATCTGCGTTCAAAAATAGTTGTATAAATCTTTCCCATTTTGCGCTGAATTTGGTGACAAAGATCCTACGGTCTACTGGGTCTGTTGCACAACAGGAATTGATATTTGAAGCGGGAAAATTAGTTATTTTTTGGTTGTGACATTGTATCGGAACCTCGTAGAGGTTCAATTATTGTAGAATCTTCAATAATCAACTGTCCCGACCCTTGTAGAGGGTCAATAATTATTATTAAAGGCTTACTGACAAATAATATAATTGTGCAACAGACCCTACTGCCCATTGCCTATTTCCTTCTATACCACGGCAGCCTTTCAATCGGCACATTCACAATTATTTTAGCCGGACCCGTTACCACGCTCCCGTCTTCTCCCATCCACTTTCCTTCAGGAAAAATAATTTCCCTGTTATAAGTGTTTTTCTCAATCACAGGTGCAACCAGTATATCATTACCCAGCATAAATTGGTCTTTAATCTCCGAATATCCTTTACCTGGAAAAACATATTCCATATTCCTTACTATTGGTTCACCCGAAAATGCACTTTCCATAGCAATCTTCAGGATCTCCTCCCCCATATTTTTATGAAGATTAGCCATGTCCCTGCATATTTTCATATTCTTTTCATTCAGGACACGCCATGGTGCTACTGAAAATTGCATCATCGGCATCAGTGCACTGCATTGGGCTGAACGGACGATTAGTTCTTCATCTATAGTCTCAAGATTTAGGAAAGAACCATATTCGCCGCCGCCGATCATATCGGGACAGGTAAACTGATATCCCATTAATCCCTGAGCAATAATTCCCGGAATAAGCAGTTTGAGATCCTCCCAGTCATGTCTTTTATCCCTGAGACGCTGCGCTAATGGCTGTCCTCCCATTTTCCAGCATGCTCTGAATTCATTCAGCGGGAATTCCAGACCAATCTTTGCGAATAACTCAGAATGTTCGTTTGGAGTTACATTTCGGGCTGAAAGTATTTTCCCTGTATAAAAGTTTGGGTCACCGGCATCAAACTTAAATCCGTCTATTCCGTATTTTTGCATCAGTGATTTCAGCTGCTCCTTAAACCACTTTTCGGCAGACGGGTTTGTAAAATCAAGCAGGGCACTGGCACCATTCCACCACCTGATTATTGCCGGTCTTTTTTCTTCATTGTCTTCTGTCAGTAAAGCGTTCTCTTGTTCAAGAAACCTGTAATTGGGCGAATCAGCACTTACAAAAGGACATACCCAAAGCATTACTTTAAATCCAAGATCATGAAGTTTTTTTACCATCTCAGCGGGGTTCTGAAATTTCTCAGCCTTAAACCCCCAGGTACCGTAATCCTCCTGCCAGTTATCATCAATCATAATAACACCTGCAGGAAATCCGTTATCTTTAATTGACTGCGCATAACTTAATATGTCTTTTTCATTTTGATCATATGTAAGTTCAATCCAGGTATTATACTGGGGCATTGTAAATAATAAAGCCTCAGGAATTTTACCATTGGGAGGGAAAAAATTCCGGGAAACAAACATATAAGCATCTCTTAAAGTGCTGCCTGCCTGTCCTGTCTGCAGCCGGCCGAGAGATGAAATTATTATTAAGCTGTCGTTTTTAAATTCGAATTTGAAAGGTTCATCCGACCAGACATACCGTCCACTGCTCGAAATGAGTACAGGGGAACCCTGATTTTCTTTAATGTCGCCGTAAAGATCATGCTCGTATTCAAATTTCCCCAAAGGCATAAGGGGACCATCAACTACAACACCGCCCCACCAGCCTTCTCCCTCTTCAACAGCGCTTTCATAATGATAATCAGCCTGCGCATAAATTGAAAGACAAAAGCAGACTGAGATAATTAAATAATATAAAATATGGTTATTCATATTAAGAAGTGTTTTAAAATTAACAAACATTCCATTTCTGTCCAATGAAATAATAAAAATAAAAAATCCTTGTAAAGATTTTCATTTTTCTGAAGATTGGAAAATGCCAACACCTCGATCGAATAAAGCGGAGCCGACGGAAGGGTTAAGACCCAATCAAGCGGAGCTTGCGGAAAGGTTATGGACTAATCAAGCGAAGCCGGAGAAAGGTTAACCCCGGGATTCATCCCGGGGATCAAAATAAATCCCGGGAAATTAATAACTGTTTTAACAGTTTATAAATATTCTTCCATTAATAATTTATCCCCTCATAAAAAAACCTAATCTTAAAGAAAAAAATAATTTCTCTGTAATGCAATCATTTATAAAAATATTTTTTATCCGTGTGAAATAAAAGACATGCAGCAGAAAAGTCATCTTACCTTATACGAATTTTCTTGCATATGATACCTTTTAAACTTAAGTTACACCCAGAGATAATGACTTCGGTTATTGTCTCTAGAGATAAAAACTTCGGTATTTATCTCGATTTAACAGTTATTAAATTAAATGTTAAATTTGATGGACAGTAAGTAAACAGAGTAATCTGAAGAAAGCTGTCCATCGTTATTTTAAACCCGTCTCTGCTTTATAAAATAAACATTTCAATTTTTAATCCGCTGATCTCTGATCTCTGGTATCTGATTTCCCTCTCAGTCTATCCATCCTTCAGTTTCTCCTTTCTCCCAATCTATCCCTCTCCCAACAAGGGAAGAAGTTATTGACTATTTTATTTTAATTAAAATTAGTTTATTCAAAAAAATAATTTTGCCCCGATTTGTTTGAAATACTTAATCGTCTTTTAATAAATATGACATTTTCTTTTTTTAAGCCGATTGCTGAACTTAAACCATACGTTAAATCAATCTGGGTGTTTGAAAGTCCTTTGGGAATGCCTGAAGCTGATATGAATTTAGCAGTCCCCACCGGCTGTTCCAAATTAATTTTTAGCTATGAAAATTCGATTGTTTCCACTATAGGTGAACAAGTTCAAAGGAGTAAAGAACAGAATTTATACTTTGTCGGCAACAGAGATATTTCAGTGCAGGTTAGTACTAAACCTGGTAGAACGGGTTTTATAGGTATAGATTTTTATCCGCATGGAGCATATCCTGTTTTTGGTATACCTATGATTGAAATAGCTAATCGGCTCACATCTGCCGACGATTTAATCTCACTCTGGGGAATGGAAGTTAATGAAGGTTTGCGAAATATTGAAACGGTTGAAAAGAAAATACATTTCCTGCAAAATCGGTTAATTGAACTCCTGAAAAAAAATCAACACGTCACTGCCTGGAAAAGTCCTGTAATTGAATATTGCATCAACTCTTTGAAATCCACAAACGGGTTGATGGCTATTTCAGAATTACAACATAGAACAGGTTACTCACGCCGCTATTTGGAAATACTATTTAAAAATCATATTGGACTATCACTTAAAACCCTGGGTAGTATTTTTAGATTTCAAAAATTCTACAAAGATTGGGCAAATGGGCAGCCTTATGAAAGAATGATGGATGAACTTTATAATTATTATTATGATCAGGCACATTTTAATAAAGAATTTAAAAGAATGACCGGCTTCTCTCCAAAATATTTCTCAAGTAAAGTTTCTAACGAGTTTGGACGTCAGCTCACACTTCATTAACATTTCGCATTTTTACAATAAATAAGTAAAAGATTATCTTAAAATTGCTCCTGTAAATGAAAGAAAGTGATAGAGCTTAATAAGAACAAATTCAAAAAATACCTGATAGAATAACATAAACAATAAAAATAATTAGCAGAATAATGGAAAAGAAAAATTTTCAATGCAGTATTACTGCAAAAATTAATGCAGACGAAGCAATTAAAAGGATTAGTAATATACCTGAGTGGTGGGGAGTAACCTTTAGCGGGAGTTCTGAAAAACAAAATGATAAATTTATTATAAAGATGGGAGGGGATTCTTACTTTAACTTTACTGTAACAGAATTAATCCCTGGTAAAAGAGTTGTCTGGTTGGTTACAGATTGCAATATGCCCTGGTATAACGACAAAAA
>DATICR010000211.1:0-2181 GCA_035456745.1 Ignavibacteriaceae bacterium | reverse complement strand
TGTTATTTATTCCATAACGATCTTCCCTGGCTGATCCATTTTTAATTTGCACATTATGGATATTTGTTTTCACTCTTACCTTTATTCTTTTCCCCTTAATCTTTTATATGTTTCGCTACCCTGCAGTTCGCCTCCTCTCCGACGAGTCGGAGCGGGTTGGCGGAACCTGCGGCTCTGTTATTTTTTGTTTAATTCTGTCTACTAAGGTTCTGCCGCGCTGCGGCAGTAAACTCATAAATAGCCGTGCACCTGATAATGTCACTGTATTTAGCCGCAGAGATAATATGTTTAAATAATAAAAAAGGCATCCTTTCTGCAAATTAGATTAATTTGATTTTTGAAATCATCTAATTAATAAATAAAACAGTAAAGGATGCCGTTATGGAAAAGAAAAATAACAAACTTGATTTTTCAAATCAATCGATAGTTGTGGGGATGGACGTTCACAAGAAGCAATGGTCAGTAACAATAAACCTTAATGGACACCAAATAAAAACATTTAGTATGAACCCAAACCCGGAAGAACTAAACAAGTATCTAAGAAAAAATTACCCGGGAGGGGAATACCGAAGTGTTTATGAGGCAGGATTTTGCGGTTACTGGATAGGCCGGCAATTACAATCATTGGGGATCGAAAATATTGTAGTCAACCCAGGTGATGTACCAACCAGCAACAAAGAAAAGTCAAGAAAAACAGACAGGATAGACTCCCGAAAATTAGCAAGAGAACTATCGGCAGATAATCTGACAGGTATATATATTCCTACTGAAGAGCAAGAAGCAGCAAGGGTACTGAGCAGACTTAGGGGACAGTTAACAAAAGATCAAACGAGAGTCAAAAACAGAATTAAGTCACTACTAAGTTTTATAGGCGTTCAGCTGCCTGAGAACATCGAAGTAAAACATTGGAGCGGAAAGTTTATTAAATACTTACACAGCCTAAATTTTGAACAGGAGGGGCTAAAACGGACATTAGAAGAGCATCTTAAACAACTATCAGCATTCAGAGAACAGTTGAGTAATGTAATCAATCTATTAAGAAATATGATAAATCAGGATGAAGAAAAGCAAAGGACAATTGCTCAACTGATGACAATCCCTGGAATTGGTTTTATAACTGCAGTAAGTCTTTATACAGAAATAATAGATATAAATAGATTTAGAAGTTTTGATCAATTAAGCAGCTATGTAGGCTTAGCTCCTTCAACATATTCATCAGGTCAGAAAGATCTGGTCATAGGACTTTCTCGGAGACAAAACTCAAACCTGAGAAATATGTTGATAGAGGCAAGCTGGATAGCATTAAGAATGGACCCGATTTTGACAATGACATTCGGAAGATTAACCAGACGGATGAAGAAGCAGGAAGCAATAATCAGACTAGCGAAAAAATTACTTAAGCGAATAATGCATGTATGGAAACAAAGGGAAGAATACGTTTTTTCAGTAGCTTAATAAAACGGAATAAATAGTGTCCAGAGATCTTTTCTATAAAATTAGAAACATGTATCGACCGTTGTTCGCCGCTTGCAAAGGAAAACTTTGTTTCGCAGAGTTTGCGGCGATACTTTTTATTTAATGTTTTATCTTGCGACTCCGCTAATGTCTTTTGATTAGAACTTAACAGGATGATCGTTCATAACAGCTTGATTTATAGTAAAAGAATCTCTATCCATCATATAAGATCCAAAAAATATTATAGAGAGGATGAATATTTTTTTAATACCTCTTGATATTTAACATAACAGCGACGATATATCAGTAGATATTAAAAAACAGAAAGACACCCAGAGCCGCAAAGCGGCGAAACATAAAGTTTATCATTTAAAATAAGCACATAGATCCATTATCCTGATGAAACTTATCTGAAATGAATAAGTTTAATAATGCAATGAAAAAAAGTATTTCAATATTTATTAAAGTCCTTGTAATTATTGCCATAATCTGGGCTTTTGTCTGGCAGATGAGCCAGGGAATATGCCCGGTCCCGTAAGACATGCTTATTTTTTTCTATAATCTGAAAGAAACCATATAATTCAGGAGACACCTAATTAACCATAGAAATCATGGTAGAAATTTCATCTACCATTTCATCGTTATTGCCCGAAAATCCTACTTTCATAAACCGGATATCCCCGTTCTTATCCACCACAAACTTTGTAGGTATCCCGCTGACCCTGT
>DATICR010000210.1:0-3809 GCA_035456745.1 Ignavibacteriaceae bacterium | reverse complement strand
GTTTATCGAGACCGAAGTCGGTTGCACGATGCTTGACAAAAATATCAACTTCTTCAAAACTACCTTCATCTACAAGTAATTCGATTCTTTCTCGAGCAGTTAATTTACCTTTTTTATGCTGGCTTTCAATTCGATTTGCGCCGCCGCCCAGTTTGGCCTGTTCTTTATTCTTAAGAAGGTGGTCGATTTTTTCCTTCATTTAATTCCGATTTTAGAAATATTAATTTTAATTATCTTTTTTTATCTATTAAATGGAAAAATTTATACTTCCCGGCAGTATTTTATCATCATAAGCACTCTCTATTAATTTTATGTACTTCTGAATCCCGTAATCACTATAATTTTCAAATGAATCTTCAGAAACATTTATTTCATTGAGTATCTTTCCGGGATCTTTACCCATGAGAAAAATTTTGCCGGATAATCTTACAGCTTCAAGAATATTTGTTGTTGCCAGTAAAAATGAAGTATCCACTTTCGTTAAAACAAATTTCAGAAGTTCATACATTTCCTCCCTAGCCACAGCATCCATCTTTTTGAAACAATCATCAAGTAAAAGAACGAAGGGATTGAACAGTAAGGCACGAGCAAGAGAAATTCTGAATCTGAAGCCTAAACTACTATTATGAGGGTAGTGATTCTCATATCCTGACAATCCAACCATGCCAATTAAATCATTTATCTCAACACTCCCTGCTTTTTTTCTACAAGTATCGAGCCTGCAAGCTAACTCTATATTTTCTTTAACATTTAACCAGGGAAGCGAAGGTGATTTTTCTGGAATTAAAACTAATTTACCATTTGGCTGTAAATATTTCTCGGCATTAAGAATAATATCCCCATCAGAGGGTTTCTCAATTCCGGCAATAATCCTTAATAAAGTTGATTTTCCGCCGCCAAAAGGTGCAAGAATTGACATCATTTTAGGAGAGGAATTATTGATTTCGAAGGATATATCCTCCAGGACTTTTCGCTTTGTCCCAAATTCATCTGAATAGATTTTGGTGATTTTTGATACTTTTAACGTGTCGGCACCGGTATTCACTCAGCCTCCCAGAATACAAATTTATTCTCAAGTAATTTAAGGCAGCCAAACCCTGCAAGAATTATAACAGGGATAATAAAAATCGTAATAATAAGTGCCGAAAAATCGTGAAAGTAAAGAGTTTTTCTCAAAATGGTACCGAGACCATAATAATCCTGTATATATTCAAAAGTAAGTATTAAAGCCCACAAATGAAGATGATGTGGATATAATTTTTTGAATAACCGTGGTTTTAGTTCATTCCATAGTATATTTTTATCAAGAAATGCTTTTTCTCCCCCCATTGAACTAAATGCTAAAATGTAACTTTCATTTTTTAATCTCTTCGATGAATGAAATTCAACTGCCATCCAAACAAATGTAAAAAGTAATGAAAATATATATTCATTATAAAAAGAATAAGGAAACCAATAAATCATTAAAATTGCTGTCAGTAAGGCAGGGACAATAAAAAATAAGCCGGAAAAATAATTGAAAATTTTATTTGTAATTCCTGATTGTCTCAGTACAAATTCTCGGCAAATGTATAATATCAGGTAAGCTAAAATACCAGGAAGATATACTGCTGAAATCGTTGTTAAGAAATGAGACAAAATATCATAATCTTTCAATAATGCGGGAATGCTTATAAGAATTATATCAGGACGAGGAAGGATATTATTTTCAGGGAGTATAAATTCAAATAATATAATATAGGAAATGAATAAAAGTAAGTTTATATAAAAAAAGGATTTTCTAAAAGAGCTGGTTTTGTTTTCCATAAATAATTTTACGAATTCAGAATTTACGAATTTACGAATTTGCGAATTGAATTACGAATTTGCGAATTTGAGTCATTCATTGAGGAATGGATTATTTATTCGCTTCCTGCCAATTGTACTTTCGACATAGTGGCCGGGATAAATTTCTAGGTTGCATAAAAAAAACGTTAAAACGGTTCAGGATGTCTTGTTTTTTATATTCCCCGAGATAACAAATCCCGAGGAACCTGTCTATATTTTTTTTGTGAGAAATCCAGGAGTTAAGCCGTCTTTTATTGGATTACGGAGATTTTATTCATTCAAGAATGGATTTTTTGTTCTTTCTCTTCCGATTGTACTTTCGTCACCGTGGCCAGGATAAATCACTACATTATCATCAAGAGAAAGCAGTTTAGTTCTGATAGAATCCATCAGTGTTCTATAGTCCCCTCCCCACAAATCTGTCCGACCAATACTATCTTTGAATAAAACATCACCTACTATGCAGAAATTCTCATCCGGGAAATACAAACAAAACTCACCTGGTGTATGTCCAGGTGTATAAAGAAATTTTATTTCAGATTTGCCCAGTGATATTTTCAGATTTTGGGAGATAAAATCATCAGGTGCCGGAGGTTCTTTGAACGGTACGTTATACCTGGCTGCCTGTGTCCCGGCATTTTTTAACAATATAAAATCGTCCTCAGGAATCAGGAAGGTAAGATTATATTTTTCTTTTACAAATTTACAGCCCCAGATATGGTCAAGATGGCAATGAGTATTTATTAAATAATTCGGAATCAGTTCCAAACTGCTTATAAATCCGGAGAGTGCATTTTCTTCCAGTTCATCCGAACAGCCGGGATCTATTATTGCACATTCTTTAGTAAGATCGTCCCACACAACGAACGTATTTTCCTGGAACGGGTTGAAGACAAATTTTTTAATTTTAACCATTATTTGAAATTTCTCTTTATTCTTGAAAACAATTTTCTGCTATAGCTATTATAATTATCTCTTGTTTCTTCTATCGAATCCCCGCCGAACTTTATCAGAAAATGTTTAGCAAGTACTAATGCAAGCATTGATTCAGCAATCACAGCACATGCAGGAACAGCAACAAAATCACTTCTTTCCCTCCTGGCATCAACTTTCTTCATAGTCTTCAAATCGATACTTTCAATAGGACTCATTAATGTAGCGATTGGCTTCATAGCGGCTCTTACGATTACGGGCATTCCATTGGACACACCGCCTTCTATTCCTCCTGCTCTGTTAGTCTTCCTCGTCAATTTATCCCGTTTTTTTATAATCTCATCGTGTGATTCCGAACCCGTTTTTTCCGCAGATTCAAATCCGGTCCCTATTGAGACTGCCTTTACAGCATTTATTGACATAACCGCTGATGCAATTTCGGCATCCAGCTTTAAATCATACTGCATAAAACTACCGAGTCCAACCGGAACTCCTGTAGCAACCACAACAAAAGTTCCGCCGAGAGTATCTCCCTTTTTCTTTACCTGTTTTATCTTATTTATAATTCTTACCTCGTGATTTTTTTCCATCACCCGTACATCGCTTTTATCTGCTTCCAACGATAAATCTTCAGCAGAAAAATTTCTCGGCAGATTATTCCCGACCAGATCTTCAAAAATTTTATTTTCAGGATATTCTCCGCCGATACTTTCAACATAACTACCAATGGAAATATTAAATTCTTCCAGCAGCTTTCGTGCTACAGAACCTGCTGCAACCCTTGCTGCTGTTTCCCTTGCACTCGATCTTTCAATTGAGTTCCGTATATCATTAAAGTTGAATTTTGTCAATCCTACCAGGTCAGCGTGACCGGGACGGGGGACAGAAACAATATCAATCCCCTTTTTTTGCTCATCTGCCAACATGACATCTTTCCAGTTTTCCCAATCCTTATTTTTTATCAATAAAGATATCGGAGAACCCAGACTTTTCTGAAACCGGATGCCGGATATTATTTCAGCGGAATCAGATTCAATTTTCATCCTGTG
>DATICR010000209.1:0-2527 GCA_035456745.1 Ignavibacteriaceae bacterium | reverse complement strand
CATCCGCCATAATTTCTGAGAGTGTCCCCCTCAGGATATTCAAAATTTTCTACCATCGGGAGTGAATAACCTGCACGGATTGTTCCCTGCATCATTGCCGGGTGAAAATTACATTGATAAGTATAATCACCAGCCACTTCAATAACGTAAGTGTAAGTATCACCAGGTCCGGCAAAAGTATAATCCCAAGTGGAAGCACCTGCGGGAACCGAGGTTGACGTAGTTGTATGAGGAGCCAGCGCCAGAGGATCATAAGTCCACACAACTGTATCCCCAATACTGCAAACAATATCAGCCGGAGTGAATGCATAGTCGACTACATTCACGTTTAAAGTTTCAGCCGGTACGAAACTTATCATGGTCAAAGAAATCAGAACTGACAGTACATATTTTTTCATTACAACTCCTCTAAATTATAATTTAAATGATTTTAAATTCCCTCAAAGTTCAGCAAATTGAAATTACTGCAAATTTATTAAGACTGCAAACCACTTATAAAATTTTACATAAATTTAATACTGATTCTAATCAGAGGGTTTTATCTCATATATCAGTATTGTGGAAATATGCATCTCAATTTAATTAAGTGTTCGTCTTCGGATTTTATTATTAATATAAAATTTAATTACTGCAAGAGCAATAAAATCTGATCATTTATGCTAATTCTGCATCAGAATTTCAAAGATTGTTAAATTTTTTATGAATTTTGTGCTATAATATTATTTATCAGGTGATGATATTAGAAGGAACTGTTTTTTCTCAAATTCTGTTAAACGATTATGGCTAAAAAAATTATAATTACCGGCGCTACCGGGTTAATCGGTTCGAAACTTACAAATAAACTGATATCAAAAAATTACGAGGTGGTAGTTTTTACACGTAACGCTAAAAAGGGAAATATCCAGGTTCCTTCTGCTCATAAGTATGTTGAATGGGATTACCTTAAACCCGCGAAATGGCAGGCTGTTCTGGAAGATAGTTATGCAGTTATACATCTTTCCGGGGCAAGTATTGCCGGTAAAAGATTTACTGAATCTTATAAGAAAAAAGTAAAGAGCAGCCGCATCATCAGCACACAAAATCTCGTAAAGGCGATATCAGCAGCTATAAATAAACCCAAAGTTTTCGTATGTGCTTCCGGAATAAATTATTACGGTGATAGTAATGACAAAATTTTAACCGAAGATAGTCCTGGGGGGAATGATTTCCTTGCTGAAGTCTGTGGTGAATGGGAGTATGAAGCATCAAAAGCCGAGAATTTTGGTGTACGCAGGGTCAGTATTAGAACAAGCCCGGTTTTAAGCCTGCAGGATGGAATGCTGAAATCTTTAAAGCCTCTATTTAAATCTTATCTTGGAGCTTCACTCGGCAGCGGTAAGCAATGGTTCTCCTGGATTCATGTTGATGATATCATAAATATTTATCTTCTGGCCCTTGAGGATGAAACTGTGCAGGGAGCTGTAAACGCATCCTCCCCGGCTCCGGTAAAAATGCATGAATTTGCTGAACAATTTGGAAAAGCACTCAATCGTCCGGCATTTTTCAAGGTTCCCCGGTTTGTGTTAAAGACAATTATGGGTGAGGCTGCAGATTTTATTACTGCAAGTTTACGGGTTATACCGGAGCGACTGCAAAAGTCTGGTTTTATTTTTAGATTTCCTGAAATTTACAGTGCACTGGATGATATTGTAAGAAATAAAAAATAACTAAGTTGTCGGATAATTTCCATTTTAATTTTTTCCACGAAATATGAGGTAACTTAATGAAAAAAGCAGCTTCGTTGTGCCTGTTTATAGCACTGATTTCATTTTCCACTTTTGGTCAGCAGGAGGAAAATAATTATCAGAAACTCAAACAATATTATTTTGTGATGCTAACCGCAGGACCGTCTGCCGAAAAAATAGATTCTCTTGAACTGGAAAAAATTCAGGCTGGACATATGGCCAACATACGTAAAATGGCTGAAGCGGGAAAGCTAATGATTGCAGGACCATTCGGTGATGACGGTAACTGGAGAGGAATCCTCATTATTGATGCTAAGTCGGAAGAAGAAGTAAGGGACTTATTAAAGAACGACCCCGCAATCGAGGCGGGAAGATTATCTTATGAGATCCATCCATGGTGGACAGAAAAAGGTAGCTGTCTGAAATAATATTTTTCCTTTCCAACCTGATCCTTTTCTTTTTGTGAAATGGAACTATCGGTTATTATTGTTTTTTACTTTTCTTATCGACATGATATTTATTATCTTTCGACGTAAAAATTTAAAGGGTAAAGATGGTAATTAAGCGCACCGGGGAATTTGATCTTGCTTACCGTTTTGTAAATGAAACCAATCAGAACATTTTTTTGACTGGAAAAGCGGGTACCGGCAAAACAACTTTCCTTAAGTTTCTTCGTGAGCATACATTAAAGGAGTCTATAGTAACAGCACCTACAGGCGTCGCAGCAATAAATGCACACGGAGTGACACTTCATTCATTATTTCAGCTTCCATTCGGCATTATACTGCCGGATCGAAAAACAT
>DATICR010000208.1:0-4812 GCA_035456745.1 Ignavibacteriaceae bacterium | reverse complement strand
AGAGGATTCTCCCAGGACAGGTTTTTAGACAAGGGCAGTGCACTAATCAATCTTGAATTAAGATACCCAATCTGGAGAAGATTCGGGGGTATCATCGGAGTGGATGCCGGACGAGTGTTCGCCTCGTATAGGAATTTTACCTTCAATAATTGGAATCTTAGTCCTGTTGCAGGACTAAGATTCTATATGAACAATTTCGTTGTCAGGGCAGATTTAGGGATCAGCAGCGAAACCATAGGATTTTATTTAAATTTCGGTCATATCTTTTAAGTCTTTTTTTCAAGTCAGCAGGTTATTTCTTCAATTTATCTTTAAACACCTTCTCGAACTTTTCCACTTTAGGAGCGATTACAAATGAGCAATAACCCTGGTATGGATTTTTTTCATAGTAATGCTGATGGTATTCCTCAGCTTTATAAAATTTTGTAAGCGGAACAATTTGAGTTACAATCGGTTTGTCCCATGCACCTGATTTCTGCAATTCATTTTTATAGTATTCTGCTTTTTCTTTTTGTTTTTCGTTATCATACAAAATTATAGAACGATACTGCTCACCGACATCCGCACCCTGTTTGTTTAAAGTTGTCGGGTCATGAGTTTGCCAAAAAATCTTCAGCAAATCATCGTATGAAATCACATCCGGATTGTACACAATCTGTACTACTTCCGCGTGTCCTGTTTTTCCCGTACACACCTGTTCGTAAGTTGGGTTAGATACATTCCCTCCCGCATAACCGGAGGTAACAGAAATTACTCCTTCTACCCTTTCAAAAATAGCTTCAGCACACCAAAAACATCCCTGTCCGAATGTTGCAGTGTCAGATTTAGATGATGGATTATTCATAATGTTTTCATTCTCTTTCATTTTAGTATTCGATTTTGATTCACCGCAGCTTACAATTGTAATTACAGCTAAAGCAGTCAGTAATATTAATACCAGATTTTTCATAATTATAAATCCTTGTTTTTCTAGTTCGAATATTGGAAAGAAATAGAAAATATTTGTAACAAAAAAATAACTTTTAATTAACAAACCGGGTTTTTCCTAAATAGTTCCCTAAATCACAAACATCCAATTTTTTTAATGATTCCATTGTGAATTGGCAGATAAAAGAATAATTTGACGCATTCCAAAAAAGCATTATTCGATTTTTTACGGAAATCAATACTTTTTCCTGTAATCACTGGCATGCATTTTCTTTTTTTTCATTCTACAAAACATTGATGACTACACTTAATTAATAATTCCATAAATAAATATGTAAGGTGCTGTTATGAGAAAGGTTCGTTTATATTCAGTGTTACTTGTTGTCATTTTTACGTCCGTGATACTGCTGCAGTATGGGTGTAATAATTCAAAAGAGGAAAAAGTTTTGACGAAAGATGAACAGATTCAAAGAGGGAAATATCTTGTTGAATTTGGCGGTTGCAATGATTGCCATTCACCTAAAGTAATGACCGCGATGGGACCGGTTCCTGATACAACCAGGCTATTATCCGGTAATCCACAGGATCAGCCCATTACTGATCTGGATCCGGCAATGGTTGCATCAAAATCATGGATTCATACCAATATGAATCTTACAGCCTGGGTTGGACCCTGGGGAGTTTCGTATACAGCAAACCTTACGCCTGATTCTGAAACCGGATTAGGGAGCTGGACTCCAGATTTATTTATTAAAGCTCTTCGTACAGGTAAACATATGGGAATGGGAAGACCGCTTCTTCCCCCAATGCCATGGCCCGGGATTTCTCAATTAAAAGATGAAGATTTGAAATGCATATTTGCTTATTTGCAATCATTAAAACCAATTCATAATAAAGTTCCAGATCCTATTTCACCTGATATGATGGCAACATTATTTAAAAAGGATAAAATGGATGAGAAGGCAAAGGACGTTCAATAGTATTTGAAATTTAAGTAAAAAGATGACATCCTGATTGTCAATGGGATGTCATCTTATAATTATTTACTCACCGCTGAAATCGGTGTCTACAATAATTTATCCTTTATGAGAATCCGGGAGGGGGAAATATTTTTTGTTTAGTATTCAGAGATGTTTTGGTTGACAACTTGCTTCTTTAATTTATTCCATGCTTACCTGCAAATAAAACAAGCTGTTTTTTCCTTTGAAAATCGTATATATTAAATTAATTTTAATTCATCACAAAACAATTTATTACTATGAATTCAAAAGAGCATCTTCGCTATCCTCTCGGGAGGTTCAAAGTCCCGAAGCAATATACAACCGAATTACGTGATAGTCTCATTAATGAATTAGAAGAAGCCCCTTTCCATCTCAGAGACGCAGTAGAAAATCTTAATGATGAGCAACTTAACACACCTTACAGAGAAGGCGGGTGGACTGTTGAACAGGTTATCCATCATCTGCCGGACAGTCATATGAATGCCTATATTCGCGTAAAGCTGGCACTGACTGAGGATGAACCGACTATAAAACCTTACAATCAGGATGACTGGGCGAGGCTTGTAGATTACATGACTACACCGATCGAGACCTCATTAAAGCTATTTGAAGCAATCCATTTAAGATGGGTAATAATTTTGAGGTCATTAACTCCTGAACAATTCCAACGCAAACTGCGCCATCCGGAAGTTGGATTAATTGATATTGACTGGTGTGTTGCCCAATATGCATGGCATGGCAAGCATCATACAGCGCAGATTAATTCATTAAAACAACGGATGGGGTGGTAAAAAAAACAGGCAAAAAGGCAATAGGCAGTATGCAAAAGCAACAGATATTCATTTTGCATAAAAGGAAAGTAGGCAAAAAGGCAATAGGCAAAAGCAAAAAACAGGATTTGTAATGTTAACTTACAATACATTTGAGTCGATGACTTTTTTATTAATAATCTTTACAAAAACATGAGGAAATCTGCTGCCACGGTTTGGATTTAAAAACTGATGCGGACCGCGTGGCAGCCCAGAAAAAATAAGCAAGGGGCAATCCCGAGGGGGCAGCGCAGAGCGGAATCTTCCCTTCGCTGCTATAGGCAATGTGCAAAAGAAAAAAACAGAATTCATTTAATGAAAATGACTTACTAACAAGTCCACAGCCTGCCGCGAACCTGACTGTGGCAACGCAGATAAAAATTCAGCGCAAAATAGAAAAGATTTAAAGACAAAAACGTTAAAAATGCTGTCACGGTTTGGATTTAAAAACTGATGCGGACCGTGACAGCCCAGAAATAAGGGAGAAAAATTTTGTTAAAATCACAACATTTTTTTACCCGGTTTAAGAAGCTGCCGCAAAATACGGCAGCTATAGAATGTTTTATTAAACTTCAGTTTCAGGTGGCCGGGATGCAGGTTTGCGTCTTACAATAAAGAGGATTACTATAATGATAATAAGCAATCCGATAATTATATAAAACCAATTGAAACCGCTTCCGTACACATCAGTTTTCCATTCAGCCAATTTATTTTCGACTGTATCTTTCTGTGCTTCAGTCAGCATATTATTATTTATTAAGTAAGGAACCCAGGTTGTTTTAACTTCACCATACCATGCACTATCAGCAAAGCTTTTGAATGTATTCTGTGATTCCTCTTTACCTTTTACACTTATATTCTTTATCTCGTCATTAACAAAAGAAGATGCCGACTGAGTGAATTCCTTTCCGTTAGAAAAATCCATAAGGTTGATTCCGTAATCAGCAAAAGTAGTTTTGATTGCATCCCAGGCCTCTTTATTCAAAGCAGATCTCCAGGAAGCAAAATAATCTTCAATATCTTTAAGATCATTTGTACCTGCCTGTTTCTCCGAATAAACATCAATTAGTTTTGGTCCTACGCTTCTCCATATTTTAGTGAATTGATCCTGCTGTTTTTTGATTTCAGTAAGATCTTCGGGAGTGAGATTTGCCACCTGAAGGAATTTGATATTATCCTGAAGGGATTTTTTAATATTATTTATTACATTATTCTTCTGTGCTTCAGAAAATACTTTTTCCTTTTCCTGTGAACTCAGCTCAGATTTCTGCCTATAAGACGGAGGAACCAAACTATCAATCATGCTTATGACCAGTTCATCCCGTTTAGAAAGGGATGCTTTCAAATCAGCCACTGATCTTTCCAGCTGTATAATCCTGCTTTTATCTTTTTTACTTTCTGCTTCCAGCATCTGAACCCTTGAAATCAGATCGGTATTTCTTTTATTTAGTGTATCAACCTGTTCTTTTAATCCTGTAACCTGAGTTTGAAGTACATCGATCTGAGTAAAATCGCCCTTTCTGAGATCGTACGCCATCTGGAGATTCTCAATTGTCTTATTAAAATTGAGAGGGTAGAGGCTTTTATCGAGTAAATCTTTTTTATCGATAAACTCATTTCTTAACTGGTCTATTCTATCACGCGCATTTTGCAAATCTTCAAGTGAAGCTGCGTGCCTGATCGAATCATCTATAGCAAGAGCGTGGGTTTTAAAATTCTGCACTATTTCATAGTCTGACTGCGCAAACAGAGAAAATGAAAATATCAGGCACAGCAAAAAACTTAATGATATCTTATTCATTTATTTCTCCTTGTTTTCGATTCCATTATTCGAAAGAAAATATTGTTTGTCACCAACAACCAGCTCTATATAAGGGGGGCGCTGGTTAAAAACCGGATTAGAAATTCCGTTTTCCGATATCAGAATTTTTTCCTCCAGGTTAAATGCCCCTTCACCCATTTTAAAAACATATACATTTTTGAAGTTATTACCGGTAATATAATAGTAGCCAAGCGTATCGCGTATAACTCTCAGATCCTTATTAACGAATGCAAGCGAATCTCCAGCTTCTTCA
>DATICR010000207.1:0-3171 GCA_035456745.1 Ignavibacteriaceae bacterium | reverse complement strand
CTTTAGACGGATTCTTGCATTTTAAAACTTTACTTATATTTATGCAATTCTTCGGATTTTATTATAAATCAGGAGGTTAGAAATGGATTATGATGAAGAAAAACTTGATGAAGTAGTACTTGCTTTATTATATCTTACTTCATTTAAAGAAAAATTTAATTATCGTGCCTGGAAAGGATATGATTGGGATACCATGAATCGTCTCTATGAAAAAGGATTTATAAGTGATCCTAAACGTAAAACGAAATCAGTAGTTTTGTTTGATGAGGGTTTTGAGAAAGCCAAAGAATTATTTCAGAAATATTTTGGGAAATAAATCCTGACCGGTTAATTACAAATTTAATTCTCATATTCTATTTTAAATGAACAATTCCATTTTTGCGGGAAGAAGTATTGAGTTAGCTGCATTGCTTCTTATTATACTATTAGCAGGACTGCCATTTATATTTAACGGATACGGACTTGATGCCGATGCCTGGAGAATAGTTCAATCCGGATACGCTCTATCTGCCGGTGAAGGTTATCAGCCATCAAGATTTCCCGGCTATCCGTTGCCCGAATTTATTTCCGGTGCAGTTTGGTTGCTTAAACTGCCCTACACTATTCCATGGATATTCAACTTTCTTACACTTCTTTTGAGCGTTACGGCTGTTTACTATTTTTTATTGATATCGGCAGAATTTATAAATAAGAACAAACTGTTTGTCTACCTTTCAACCCTGGCTTTTGCTTTTACTCCTGTATTCTATATTAATAGCACAGGAATTATGGAGTATAATTGGGCACTGGCCTTTGCTCTGGGTTCCTCATACTATCTCATTTCAAAAAGATTAAGATTGAGTGCTTTGTTCCTGGCCCTTGCAGCAGGCTGCCGGATTACTTCTGCTTTATTCATTATACCTTCTGTATATTTTTTAATATCAAGTGAAGATACAACACCACGACGAAAAATTTATGAATACATCCTGATTTTTTCAGCAGCATGTCTGGTTTTATTTTCCCCGCTGTGGCTGAAATATGGTTTTTCATTTTTGACCTTTGATCGTCCTCCTGGTGAATATTCCATTTTAAAAATTGCCGGCAGGTTTACTCTGAGAACATGGGGATTTTTAGGCAGTCTGGGAATAGCATTTGCAATTATAAAATTTTTAACGACAGAGAAACAAGAAATCCGGAATTTTTTCACAGGAAATAAATTTGTTGTTTATTCTTTTTTAAGTATCATAATATACCTGCTTCTATTTTTCCAGCTTCCGCTGGACGCCGGGTATTTAATGCCGCTTGTACCGTTTGTTATCCTGCTTCTTTACAGGATGCTTTCCAAAAAAATATTAATCATTTTGAGCGTGCTGCTTATTGCTTCCCCATTTATACTTAATATTGAAGAACATGATTATTCAGCAGCAGGGCCTGTCTTTATAAATTCGGAAAAGAGAATATCAGAAGAACAATATTTGGACAGTGTAATAAGTAAAACCGAATCATTTGATCAACCTACCATTATTATCTGTGAAGCTTTTCTCCATAAGTTACAGGTAACGATGGTACTGAAGAAAATTTCACTTCCGGGGAATGTTGATTTAGTCTATACTTTACCCGAAGATTCTTTGAAAACTCTTCTGAACAGAGGGAGCCCGCGTATATTTTATTTAAGGAATATAAGAGATGTAACCCGGAAACTTTATGGATATGATTTAAAAAAGTACGGAGCTGAGGAATTAATAGAGCGGAAATAACGGCAAGGTTTCAGTAATTTGTTTGGTTTTAGTATTGCCGGATATTTTTGCAATAATCAAGATGATAAATTTATGATATAATAATCTTTCTCTTTGATCCTGATTCATTTCAATAAATACATCGTTGCCGTATCTGTAACAGTTTCAACTATAGCATTCCGCAGTTTATTTAAGTCGGTCTTAGCAAGACCTTCGTGTTTTAATGATTCCATTTTGAGAAGATTCTTTTTTGATTTAACCTGGGATTCAAATTCCTCTTTTGTCATTTCATGAATTGAATATTCTGCTGCCCATTTTTTTAAATCATCTTCCAGCTTTAAGGCAAAGTCTGTCCCGTCCTTTATTAACTGTGAAGAGTATTTATGAAAAGAACCGGAGGCAAGTTCCAACAGGTTCTTTTTTAATTCTTCGATGAACAGATTCATATCACCCATTAATTTTCCTCGCTTTTAACTGTCTGCCCATCAGGCAGATCAGTTGATTTTATTTTTCCGCTTTCTAATCCGATGATTGTATCGAATGCAGAACCAATGACTGATTGTGCCTCACTAACAAATTGAGGTGAGAGTTTGAGATCTTCTTTCCAGATTCGTAAAAAGCCGCCTATGAGATTTCTGTCGGGGTTTAGCATTATTTCCCACTGATTTTCAATAATTTCATTACCCGGCCGTCCTTTGGCATACTCATAGGCAAGTTTAAGATTGTGGTTCAGAGAATCAACCTGTGCGGAATATCCGGAATAGTTTTCCACCGCTTTTCCTATTAATTCCAGCGATTCAACTTTTAATCTTACTGCCTGGCTATATGCAGATTCACTGAATGTTGTTACAGGATAACAGGATTCCAGGCATAAAATGATTAACAGAATAAAAACAGACAGATAAATATTTGTTCTTTTATCCTGCATTTTCTCTTTTTGAAATTAATGGACACCCAAATTTGAAAATAAAAGTGCAAATCTTCAATCAGTGAATGAAAAATTGTACTGATTATTTATTTGCCACTTGCTGATTTTTATTGTCACAAAGACGCTAAGTCACGAAGGATTTTTATTTCCTCAAAGTCGTTAACTTTCGAAGGAAAGTGTTTAAACGTTGTATTTTTAATTAGGGCTTTTGCAGCAAAAAAATTAGCGTCGTAAATTCGCCAAAGTGTAAATTCCTCCATTTACCTGTCTTTATGTGTGGTTAAATAATAATCCATTGAAAAGTTTCCCGATCCGTAATATAGAAAGAATAAAAGCAATGCAAGTACCGCAATGGATATTCCAAGCTCATTATTTATTCCCGAAAATTGACGGGGAAGATTTACAAAAAATACTGCGGCAATGAGTATAGGAATCTGGAAACCAATTGCCCAGCGGGTTATTAATCCGGAGGCAATTAATATTCCCCCTCCAAAATGACACACAATTATATAGTTAACGGCGATAAAA
>DATICR010000206.1:0-7516 GCA_035456745.1 Ignavibacteriaceae bacterium | reverse complement strand
AAAGATCTGAATAAAGTATCCGGTAATTGTTTTTCTCCCATTGGATTGTATCCTTTTCAAAAAATTTCAGGCGCTTGTTCAAGCCTGCTTCCTGACCGCTGTATACCAGCGGCATTCCTGAAATTACACAGGTAAATACGTCGAAAGTTTCAGCGGCAGCACCCATTCTTTCAAATTCAGTCCCATTCCATGTATTTTCATCATGGTTCGTGGTGAAACGCATTCTGTATGCATCCGGAGGATATTGATCCTTTTCTTTAGTAAAATAATCCCTTACTGCCTGTACACTTTTTTTTCCCTTCGCAACATCATTCATCAGATGCAATAATTCCCAGGAATATGTCATATCGAATGCTTCATGATACTGTGGACCTTCTGCTTCTGCAAGAAGAAAAACTTTTTTAATCTTTTCCAGTTCTATACGGGCAGATTTCCAGAATTCCATTGGGACCATTCCTGCAACATCACACCGGAATCCATCAATATCGCACTCCTGAACCCAGTACTTCATTGCATCGATCATATTTTTCCACAATTCCTTATTATCATAATTCAAATCAATTACATCTGTCCAATCTTTTACAGGAGGCGCAAAATTTCCAAGAGAGTCCCTGGTATAAAAATCCGGATGCTCTTTAGTCCAAACATTATCCCAGGCAGTATGGTTGGCAACCCAGTCAATTATCACATACATTCCCATCGAATGAATTTGTTTTACGGTTTCTTTAAAATCCTCCAGGGTACCAAATTCGGGATTTACCTCTTTGTAATTTTTAACTGAATAATAACTGCCGAGAGAACCTTTACGGTTTTTTTCACCAATCGGATTGATAGGCATAAACCAGATAATCCCGACTCCGATATCCTTCAAATCTTTAATGTGTGAATCAAAGGCTTTGAATGTTCCTTCCTGAGTATATTGACGTGTATTAACTTCATAAATGGATAAGTTATAACTCCAGGTGGGATGCTTTATGATGTAATTATTCTGTGGAAAACCAGTCCCGCTTATAAATAAAATCAGCAGGATGGTAACTAAATATTTTTGTAATCTTTTAATCATATTATATTCCTGTTTTTAATGTGGCTAAAGCCCTTATGCTTGGGGATACTGATCCGTTGGCTAAAGCCAACGGCAATGTCCTGCGGCAATGTCCTGCCTGCTGATTAGATTAATGGAATTCGCGCCAATTCCCAGCCAATTGATATATGGAATTGCCGTCGGTTTTAACCGACGGACCTATTTTATCCATATATCCTGGCTTTAGCCACATTGTGTAGATAAAAATCTTTGACAAAAAAAATCTTATTTAAGATACAATACCCAATCATCCAATCATTCCTTCATTCATCCTGCATCTCCTCAGCCGAAAAAATTCCCCCCTCTTTTTTACCGGTTGCAAAGGCTTTTTCAATTTTAACTTTTTCCTTTATCTGCTCAAATTTCTGAAGGAGAACCTGACTCCTTGATATTTCTTCGAGCAATTTGGTTTTCTTTGCAACAAGTTTTGTAATGAATCCTCTTTGCTCTTCATGTTCAAGTTTTAATTGACCAAGCGAAGTCTGCAGTTCGGATAATTCTTTTACTGATTCCGAAATTCTTTCCCTCGTTAAATGAAGCCTGTCCTCGTATTCGGCCAGTTCTTCATCAATATCATGTTTTTTACCCCGGGTTTTTTCAAAACGATCATTCATATCTGACAATATTTCCTTCATGCTATCCTCGATAGACTGCTTCTTGCTCATCAAATATTCGGTTTCCATTCTTAAACCATCATTTCTCCTGAGCACTTCGGTTGTTTTTTCCTCAAGAGTAGTTAAATCTTTTCTTAAGACTTCTTTCTGTTCTTCGAGCATTTTTAATGTTCCCTGGAGAGAATTTATTTCTGCCTGTCTTAGTCCCAGGATTCTTTCACTTTCTTCAAGTGATGCTATTTTCTCAAACAATACCTGGTCTTTTTCATTAATCTCCTTCTCTTTGTCTATCACAAGCTTTTCATAATGGATTCTCTTTCGGCTTAATTCATTAACTTCCCTGCTATATTTTTGAAATACCTTTCCAAATCTCTCTTCGAGTGCAGTGTTTTCTTTTTCAATATCAGCTTTTTTCTTTTCAAGTAGAGGGATAGTTTGCATCAAAAGATCCGACTGTTCTTTTAGTTTCTCATAAATTTCAATCTGCTCAACAACATTTCTGGAAATTTCTTTTTTAACTGCTTCTGATTTTTCAATTTCTTTTCCAATTTCCTCTAATTTCGTTTCAAGAAGGATTAAATCATCACTGAGACTGCGAAGCTTTTCGACTTTTGTATTCATTTCACTATTTATTTCATTCAAACTTCTCTGACCAGATAATTTTTCACCGGTAATTTTATTAACATCATCTGATATTTTATAAATTGCATTCGATTTTTCTCTGAGTTCCACATCTAATTCCCTTAAATCTTTATCAAGCTCTGCTTCCTTCTCCTGCTTGTGCGCGATATTCCTGGTAAGCATATTCAATATATCATCCTGGATCTTTGATTCCTTTTCTTTACGTGCAATATCCCCGGACAGTTTCTCCTCTTTTTCTTTCAGCTTTGCTATATTATTTAAAAGCCTGACTTCTTCATTCGAATAATATTCTCTTTCCCTTTTCTTCTGTTCAATTTCTTTATAAATATTCTTTAAGCTGTTCTTTTCCTCGATATCTCTGCGTTTAAGTGTTTCAACTTTATTTATTAAGTGAGAAGCTTCAGTTTTTTTGTTTTCTATGCCTTGTAAAATCCTCAACTCACGTTCCCTTAATTCTCCCAGAATTTTTTCCTCATTTTTTATTTTTTCTGTATTATCAAGCTTCAATAGTCTTTCAAGCTCTTCAATTTTAGAGTTAAGTTTTTTGGCTTCTTCATTTAGCAGTAATATCTCAGTTTTTTGATCTTCATTTTCCTTTTGTAAAAGTTTTAATTCAACAGAAGAAAATTCCTGGTTTTTTAAATCCCGATGCGTGGTTTTCCCGATTAAATCAATATCTTTTTTAAGTTTTTCTATCTGGTTGGTATATTCCAGAAGATTCTGCTGAAGTTCATTTTTATATGAATTTAATTCGGGTATTTTATCAGATATTTCATCTAATTCAGACTCTTTGATCTTTTTATCATTATTCAATATCAGAATTTCATCCTTCAGACTCTCTTTGTTTTCATTTAACTCAGCAATTTCATTGTGAAGGCGTTTCAGAATTTCTTCTGTGCTGCTGACGGTTTCTGTTCGTTCTGTAAAAGCATCGAGTTGTTTTTTCAGATCCTGGTTTTCTTTTCTGAGATTTTCAACTTCTTTTGAATTAAAAAAAGCCATGATTTTCATCTCCCGGAATATTTTTATTTGCCCTCAAGTAAGGGAACAGGACGAGAATTTCATTTAAATGATGTATGAACTTAATTATTAAGGAGTAAAGTATCAATAATAACCTGGATTTAACTAGAATGAAGATAGGCCGGGAGATTGGGAATCGGGATAATTTGAGGACTTATTCGTCCGGTAAATTTTTTCTTTCTTTTCTGTACATATTTCTGATATGTATTTTTTGAAGCTGTCTTTCAATTATTAAATCTGCAAGCTTTGGAGGTATTGGTTCTTTGTTTGCATTTCCGAAAAGTTCATTCAATTTTTCTTCATTCACATCAATCCGGTAAAGTATATTTATAAGTTTTTCAAAGTTAGTATCAAGAAGTTCCCCAAGTTTTTTTGATAGATATTTTTTTAATTCAGCCAAACTGTTAAAATTATCGTTAGATATGAGTGATGAGATCCCAGCTTTGTCAAAATCTCTTGAAATGGTTTCGGTAATTTCCAAAACCTGATTTTTTTCTTCATTCATTATAATCTCCTTTTTTATTTACTTTTCAAAATACTTACCGAACCTTCTACTTTTTTTTATTTTCCTGTTTAAAGCTGCTGAGGATTTAGCAAAGCAAAATACAGCCGGAATCAAAAAAATAAATCCCGGTATAACCGGAAATATTAATCCAATTATGCCGATGACGGTAAACAGGACTCCAAACCAGAAAAAAATAAATCTTGTGATTTTACCTGCAGCGGGTTCAACTTTCATAATGAGAATATAAAAAGCAGAATGAACAAACGAAAGGGATATCAGTCAATGAAACCCGCATTTATTCTTAATCTGCTATATTTAACAATTACATAACATCCGTATGAGAAAAAAGGTGCTGCAAACACATCAATAAAATAGTGGACGTGCTGAAAAATTACACTTAAAGCAACAATTATTGTAAGAATAAGAAATATTCTCTTAATGAGTTTTTTTTCCATAACCAGGTAGAGCATAAAAAGAGTGGCGGTGTGACCGGAAAAAAATAAATCTTTAGCAAGTATTCTCCCCGTACCAAAAAATCTGACAAACGGATCATTCAGAGGGATCATTTCCGGAGGAGGATTAAGCGGAACGGAATACATTGCTAGCATTCTGACTAATATCAATATAATATATACTTGAATTGCAAATGCTAACTGTAAGGGCTTTTTAATAAGTATTATAATTCCTGCAATTAAAGAAAGGTAAATTGAAATAAATATTAGCCAGGTAAGATTAATCGGTTTTATTAAATCAAGTACCGGATCATTAAATGAAAATCCTTCCCTCATTTCCACGTAATTAAGAAAACCTGAATAAAAATATAAAACAAAAGCAAGTATGATTATTGAGAATAAAAGCTGATACTGAATGCTTTTCAGCCTGTAATTATCTTTCCATGTTACAGTTGTAGTCATTTAATTTATATATTAATATTATCGAGAAAATATGGCAGCATCTTTTTCCAGGTAGGCCAGTCGTGAGTCATATCTTCTCCCCACAAATCCAGCCAATGGGAAATATTTTTTGAATGTAAAATGTCTGATAACTGCCTGGAAGCACCGGGATCTTCATAAGCACCCTGACCACTGGCAATAATTATACTTTTATTCTTCATTTCCGCAAGAATCTTTTCATCAATTAAGCCCGGGAGATAATCCACCGGTGAATTATAATAGCAAATATCTTCAAAATAGCCTTCAGTATAATATTTCAGGTCGTAGATTCCACTCATTGCTATTACGCCCATAAATAAATCGGGTCTCCTGAAAAAATTATTGGCAGCATGAAAAGCGCCAAGGGACGCACCAGATGTGATTATAGGAACCATCCCTTTACAATTATCTTGTATAAAGGGGATTACTTCATCAATAATATAATTGTTATACTGCTGATGTTTTGCAACTTTTTCAGCGGGGGGCAAATTTTTATTCAGCCAGCTTTCGTTGTCGATTCCATTTATTGAAAATACCTTTATTGTACCATTATCAATAAATCCCCCAATGCTCTCAATTAAATTGAATCTTTCGTATTCCAGGTAATCAGCACCTGCGGTGGGAAACATGAGAAGGGCATAGCCGTAATGTCCATAAACAGCTATCTCCCATTCTCTGGATAGATGATTGCTATACCATTTATGAATTTCATTTTTCATATTCTCTTTTCTGACGGCAATTAATTAAGAGAAACCCCATATTCAATTTGTGCAATTTTTATAAATAATCAAATAGTAAATGGAAAAAAGAAACTGAGTTAAAAGAAATTGCGGGAATAAAATACTTTATGGGGGGTTATCTGTCTGCCTTCAATAAATTATTTCAGTTTAGAAAAAATTAATTTTAATTTATTCACATTACAACTTTAAGAAGGAATCCCATCAAAATACCAGCTGCAACCGCACTACCAATAACCCCAGCTACGTTTGGAGCCATAGCATGCATAAGCAGATGATTTGTAGGGTCTGCTTTTAATCCAAGCATCTGTGAAACGCGCGCACTATCTGGCACGGCCGAAACACCTGCAGAACCTATTAAAGGGTTAATCTTATTTCCTTCCCTTAAAAACAAATTCATGACCTTAGCGAAAATTACTCCTCCCGCTGTTGCGATCGCAAAGGAAATAGCTCCTAATATGAATATCAGAATTGAATGTGGTGTTAAAAAGATTGTTGCCTGTGTTGATGCTCCCACTGTGACGCCAAGTAATATAGTTACGATATCAATAAGTGCATTTTTAGCGGTATCTCCAAGTCTTTTTGTAACCCCGCATTCTTTCAGCAAATTTCCAAAAAAAAGCATTCCCAGAAGCGGAAGAGCCCCGGGGGAAATAAATGTGGTGAGCAGCATTCCGAAGATGGGAAAAAATATTTTTTCCAATCTCGATACTGAACGTGCAGGCTTCATCCTTATCAGCCTCTCCTTTTTGTTTGTGAGCAGAAGCATTACAGGCGGCTGAATGACAGGTACAAGTGCCATATAAGAATATGCTGCTATTGCAATGGGACCAATTAATTCAGGTGCTAATTTGGAAGAGAGGAATATTGCCGTAGGACCGTCTGCACCACCTATTATACCTATTGCTGCTGCCTGCTGCTGAGTGAATCCTAGTGCAATAGCTCCAAGAAATGTTACAAATATTCCAAGCTGTGCAGCAGCGCCTAATAGTAATAATTTCGGATTAGATAAAAGAGCAGAAAAATCAGTCATCGCCCCAATTCCAAGAAAAATCAGCGGTGGATATATTCCCTTAATAACACCATAGTACAGATAATTCAGAACGCTCCCCTGTTCATAAATTCCTATTTGTAATCCTACATTTTCAAGGAAGGGAATATTCCCAATAAGAATACCGAATCCGATTGGAATCAGTAAAAGCGGTTCATATTCTTTCTTTATTGCGAGATAAATGAATAGGAGTCCGACGATGATCATAATAATATGACCAATGGTTACGTTAGCAAATCCGGTAAAGCTGAGAAAAATTTTGAGACCTTCCATTATTTACACTCCAATCTCAACAAGGAGATCTCCTTCAAGGACAGTATCACCTTCTTTTACTTTAACGCTTTCTATTGTTCCTTCCCTGTCCGAATTTATATTATTTTCCATTTTCATCGCTTCCATGACCAGCAATTTATCCCCAACTTTAACCTTATCCCCGGATTTTACTGATACTGCTACGATTGTACCGGGCAATGGAGCTCTAATTAAACCAACTCCTTTTTTCTCGGAAGGTTTACTAGTTTTTGCAATATCTCCTCCTGCCGAGGGTTCTATTTTTGTGCGCATTAACTTCGGGGTTTTAACTTTCTTGATCTCCTGTTGAACATCAACTTTATAAACTGTTCCATTCACTTCAATTTCGGCGATATTATCCTCAAAATTGATGATCTCAACATCGTAGTTATTTCCCTGTATAGTAAATTTAAATTTTTTCATTTCATGCTCTTTTTTTAAGCGGATATTCGCTAAGGCCGTAAATTTTTGAGCTCCATGGAGAATAATTCTTTTGGACTTTTTTAATTGTTAATACCGTATTTTCCGTATCATGCACTTCTTCAAAATAAAGATATAACGCTGCAGATATTGCCGCATTTATTTCACCTGATACAGAAAGATTTTTTGGGGTTTTAGAAGTACCCTCATTATTTAATTTTTT
>DATICR010000205.1:0-10284 GCA_035456745.1 Ignavibacteriaceae bacterium | reverse complement strand
CACTCCGTATGCAAAGATGGCGATGTATGATAAAATTAAAACGCTTATCGAAAGAGATGAAAATAACGAAGCCCTCGCTGAGATTGACAAGTATATTGAGAAGTATCCGGATGATCAGAATATCGATGAATTAAAAAACCTCAAAGTAAAACTTGAAAACCGGTTATCATCTTCCAGGTAATGGCTAATCCAAAAACAGTATCCGAAAGCAAAATGATAATGACAGAGCTGGTATTACCCAATCATACCAACGAGCTCGGTAAACTGCTGGGAGGACAGCTGATGCACTGGATTGATATCTGTGCGGCAATGTGTGCAGCGAAACATTCACAAACTCTATGTGTAACAGCATCAGTAGACAGCATTGATTTCCGTCATCCGATAAATCTGGGCGAGGCGGTTACTCTTAATGCCTCCGTCAACAGGGTTTTTAATACTTCCATGGAGGTGGGAGTAAAAGTTTTTGCCGAGTCTTTCCGGGCAGGGAAAATAACACATACTAATTCTGCTTATTTAACTTTTGTCAGCTTAAACGAAGAAGGACAGCCTGCTAAGGTAAATGAGGTAATTCCTGAAACCGTAGATGAAAAAAGAAGATATGAGGAAGCTCTTAAAAGAAGAGAGCACAGGCTTCAAAATCGAAACAGGAAAAATTAATATACTGGTTGTGTTCTTTGTACTTACATTTGAAATTTTTCCTCAGGTACCTGTAAACGGCTTTTGCAGATATCAGCAGTTTGATGTCGTGCCCGGCTTCAGGAATATCTTACCGCTTAATTATAATGACGACTCATACACCGACCTGATTTTATTTAATCCCGCAGATAAAAAAATATGTGCAGTTGACGGATATCAGAACAGCACCTTTGGTCCTTCTCATATTCATAAGCTGCAGCTGCAGATGTCTGAGATTCAGGCGCTCAGGGATACAAATCAGAATATTACAGGATACGCTTTTATCTCAAGAAAGCAGAGCTCTGCTGGAATAATAAAAATAAACAACAACGGACTCCCGGAAACCGAATCAATTATAAAATTTGATTCATATCCTGAGGATCTGAGTTCAGCTGATGTAAATGGAGATGGTGTTCCTGAACTGCTTGTGTCGGGAGCTGCTTTCAACGGACTGTCACTTATTTATATTGAAAATAAATTGCGCGAACAAAAGATAGCCGCAAAAACAAGTTATCCAGAAGCTGTCTTTGTGGATTTAAACAATGACGGTTACCCTGATATAGCGGCATTTGAAATTTTTACAAACAGTCTGCAGTATTTCTATAATAATAGTAAAGGAGAATTCAAAAAAATAAGAGATATCCCGGTCAGTTATCCAGTCTCTCAACTGAATGCTTTAGATATGGATATTGATTCCTACAGCGATCTGATCATTTCCGGTAATAATGAAATTACAATTTATTATGGGGATTTCGCATCTTCTTATTCGGATACCGTGAAAATTAATACAGACTATTATGTGGATAAATTTATCACAGGGGATTTTAACAGGGATGGCAGAATAGATATTGCATATCTGAATGATGTGGATGGAACCTTATCAATAATATTTGCGAAGGATAACAGAAAATTTTATCACGAACTGACTTATCTTCAAAAAGATTCCTTAACGGATATCATTCCATATTACAGCAAATTTGTAAATGGTATAACCTTATTAGGCGAAAGCGGAAAGATTTATCTTGTATCAAACCTTACTTCATTTTCCGATAGTGTCAGTATAATTTCCGGCGCCCGCCCTACAATCCTTAACTATTTCGATAAAGATAACAACGGTATAAATGATCTTTGTTTTATCGATAGTTATAACCAGACTTTGAATCTTTTAATAAGAAATATATGGGGCATTCCCGACATATGGTTTCCGCTTCCGTTGTTTGAAGCCGAATCAGATATTTCAGTGAATAATAAAAATCCTCAGTTCAAAACATTTTATTGTTATACCCCGGGTAAAAAATTAATTGAAGTTTTAAATGTCGATTTGAAGACAAATAAATTCAGCAGGAATTCATATTACACTGCAGGTAAAATAATCGATTTGAAAATCAAAAGAGACAACGGTGAAGTCTTTGCAGCTTACTTAAAGGATCAAAATCTTGGCGTTACAGTTTTTTCGGCTGATAATGATAAATATTCCGGCTATTCAATTAAAGATATCCGTCAAAATGTAATTGCTGCATCTCTGTCTATAGAGGGTAATCCAGAAGTATATTTTGCTGCTTCAGAAAATAATAAGATAATAATCGGGGAGAAATACCTTGAGAAAAACAAATCAAAACCTGAGATAAATACAGGTCTAAAATCTGACAGTAATGTAATTCTATTTGCCGGGAATTTTTTAAGTAAATCAGCCTCAGCATTATATGGCTTTCTGAATTCTGAAGGAAAAGATAATTATGTGATATTTATTAGTCCTGATTCATATATCATTTCGGGGAAAAAAAGCGTACTCCCGGGTTTTAGGATAATAGATAAAAATCAGTTATTTTTTGGAGAATTAAGATTAAATACCCCGGGGAAAGTATGCTATTATGATGATAAACAGCATGCTGTATATTCTATCAATATTAGTAATAGAAAAATTAACCGGGATATTATTGCTGATCATATTTTTACCAGGTCATTTTTTATAAAAAATATGAACACACAGGCATATCATCTGGCATATATAAATAATATAGAAAATTGTATTACTATTAAAGAGCTTAAATGAATAAAAAATTTCTCTTATTACTGTTGATCATTTTTTGTTCTTCACTTTATTCACAGGATTGGAACTCGAGCAGACTTGATTCTTTATTCAATCTGTATGTAAAATTACATAATCATTCGTACATTCAGGGACCGGAAGAGGAGACACCCGCTGTTAAGTGCGGCTTCGGCATTGCGGCAGAAGTCTTTACCCATTTTAAAGAGTTTACAGATAGCCAGCAAAGATTATTAAAAATTCTTTTCAGCCGACCGGTTACGGAGACAAGCATTGTATCTCCGTCAGGTTTTTTCCGCATACATTTTAATACTACGGCATTTCCGGTTCCCGCTTATGATGTTAATCAGTTTGCCGCAGCTCTTGATTCCGCTTATAATTTTGAGGTCAACTTTCTTGGGTTTCCTCCTCCTCCTCCAGATACCCAGGGGGGGATATCTCCGGATAGTGTAGGTGGTGATGGTAAATATGATATATATATTGTAGATCTTCCCGGACTTTATGGTGAGACAGATTTTGAAACTGAAATATCCCCGGACAAATATACTTCCTACATGAGAGTGCATTATAGCTTTGGCTCCGGCTTTTATACTCACGGAATTGATGCTGCAAGAGTTACAGCGGCACACGAGTTTCATCATTCAATCCAGATCGGCGATTATATATATAGAGATAATGATCAGTTCTTTTATGAATTGACCTCGACTTCGATGGAAGAATTTGTATTTAATACCGTAAATGATTATTACGGCTATATGCACAGCTATTTTGATCATCCGGACAGGGCATTTGCAAGTTATGAAGGATATGAACTGGCTATCTGGAACATTTTCCTGAAAAATCTATTTGGTTTTGGTATCATTAAGAGGCAATGGGATCTCATGCCTACCAAACGGGCTATTGATGCAATTAATAATAGTCTTCTTGAACACCAGAGCAGCTTCGGAAAGGAATTGAACACTTTTGGCATTTGGACTTATTTTACTGATTACCGTGCAAAACCCGGTAAATATTTTTCAGAAGGTTCAAATTATCCTTTGATAAATACACACAATTTAGAGATAAATACACCTTTGAATTTCACTTCTATTAAACCCACATCCAATAATGCTTTAATGGCTGTTACTGTCAATACACAGGATACACTTGCAGTTGTATTGACAAATTCCGATTATCTCTCGGGTATAAATAACATAACCAAAAATTATTCAGCAACTTATAACCTGTTTGATTATTCCAGTCCCGGTTCCACCAGGCTGGATTCGAATTATTATGAACAATTAACTGTGGAAGATGCAACATTCTGGCTGACTTCGGTTATATTGAATGGTAATCTGATAAAACAGGATTCGACGCTTTTCCCACCTGTGGCGGGTGCCCTGGATTATGCTTATCCCAATCCTTTCAAATATAATTCTAATTCTGCCAATACTATTTCTATTCCGGTCAAAGCTCCTGTTAATACAGAGGTGGTGCTGTACATATACTCCTCTTCAATGGATTTAATCTTTGACAAAAGTCTTCAAGTTAATTTAGGAAAAGATTATGCTACTGTAGTTAAATGGAACCTTGATGAGGTCGGAAAAAAACTGTCGTCCGGTGTTTATATATATGTGACAAAAACAAGTAAAGGCAAAACTGTCGGGAAGCTTTTAATATTAAATGATTAATTTTTCGGTTAAAGCGGAAACATTGGGCAAGACCTTCGGAAGAAGACTCATATTTTCAGATCTTGAATTTGAATTTACAGGCAATGGAATCTATGGAATATCCGGTCCCAATGGTTCCGGCAAATCTACATTGGTAAAAATAATCGCGGGACTAATTTCACCAACAAAAGGAACGGTTAAACATATTCTTGATAAAAAAGAAATTCCTTCAGAAAAGCTTCATAATTATATTGGCTTTGTTTCGCCTTATCTTATCCTCTATGAAGAATTTACTGCATGGGAAAATCTGAATTTGTTTTCACAAATCCGCGGCATTTCATTCAATAATGAATTGATAGAATACCTGCTTAAAGTTTTTTTATTATACGATAGAAAAAATGATCTGGTTAAGACTTATTCTTCCGGGATGAAGCAGAGAATGAAATTCATTTTTGCGATGATGCATTCACCACATCTGCTGATTCTCGATGAACCAACCTCCAACCTGGATGATGAGGGAAAAGATTCTGTTTATAGAATAATTAAGGAACAAGGCATTGACAGAATTATTTTAATCGCATCAAATGATAAGACAGATCTGGAACTATGCAGTGAAAAGATACTCCTTCAGAATTATAAAAAAATGCCGGCGCAGGAATTAAATTGAGTTCAAAACCTTATTCCCTGTTTTTAAAGGATTTCCGTTCTGAGTTGAGGACCCGCTATGCTATTAATTCATTGGCAATGTTTATAATCGTTGCAATTAGCGTAATTCTTTTTTCAATTGGGAATGAGAAAATAAATGAAAATTTAACCGCCGGCTTGTTCTGGGTGGTTATTTTTTTTACGGCTATGTCAGGCCTCGCCCGTGTATTCGTTTCCGAAGAGGAAAGAGGCACAACAATGACGCTTCAACTGGTTGCTTCACCGTCAACGGTTTTTACAGGGAAGCTAATTTTTAACCTGGTGCTTGTTTTTTGTATGAATACAGTAATTGCACTGCTATATTCAGCTTTATTTGATGCATTTGTGCTCAGAAATTTTGCGCTTTTTCTATATACTTTTATATTAGGTAATATAGGACTTGCTATCGCCTCAACAATAATTGCAGCCATTATCTCTAAAGCGGGAGCTAAAGGAACCCTCTATCCGGTACTCTCTTTTCCAATATTATTGCCTTTGATCTTAACGGCTGTACAACTAACTTTGTTCTCTATCGATGGCACAACTTTTGAAAAATCCATATTTGAGCTTGCAGTAGTAATCTGTTACGACGTTATTATGTTAACTGCATCATATATGTTGTTCGATTTTATTTGGAAAGATTAGTAATTTTTAATTAGTTAATTATGAAATCAATAGCCTGGAAAGTTTTCCTGTTTTTGCTTCTCGCGTTCGTTTCCGTAGCGGGAATAGCATTTCCCATTGTTGAGAATCCCACCCACTGGTATGAATTTCCGAATATACCGGGATTGGAACAGAATGCCAAAATAATATTTTTTCACGTTCCTACTGCCTGGCTTACAGTAATTGCTTTCCTTATGTCAACTATTTATAGTTTTAGATATCTTAAAAGAAAAGATCCTGATGATGATATAAAATCCTATGCTGCGGCACAACTTGGAATAATATTCTGTATTCTCGCAACTGTTACTGGCTCCATTTGGTCAAAATTTGCCTGGGGTTCTTTCTGGAGCTGGGATCCGAGACAATCAAGTATTTTTGCTCTTCTTCTTATTTATGGTGCATGGTTTGCTCTCAGATCTTCAATCGAAAATGAGGAAAAGAGAGCTACTCTCTCTGCGGTATATGCAATAATAGCTTTTGTAACTGTACCGTTTTTCATATTTATTATGCCGAGGATTATGACCGGTCTCCATCCCGGTTCTGCTGATGATACAAATGCAGGTCCGGTAGTAGATTTTAAGATGAACGCAAATATGATGTTGATTTTTTACCTCTCACTGATTGGATTTACGATTCTGTATTTCTGGATGTGGAAACTTGGTTATAAATCATTGATGTTCAAAGAAAGAATTAATAAACAATTAAGAGGATAATTTGAACGGTTTTTTGGATTTTCTGCAGAACAATGCCATCTATATTGTGATGATCATTGTCCTGATTGTATGGATTGGTATTTTTTTCTATCTTAATAATCTTGATAAACGTATAAAAATTGTTGAAAAAGAAATAAACGGAGATAAGCATGAAAAATAAATATATTTTTGGCGGCGCAATAATAGTCCTTTTTCTCGGTCTTATGGGTTACCTCTTTACTCAAAGTAATATAAAATATGAGAATAATTTTTCTAATGTAGTTACTTCTGATAAAACCGTTAAAGCAACCGGCAGCTGGGTTAAAGAAAAAAGCTATGAAATAGATAAAGCAAACAGAACATTCAGCTTTTATATGGCTGATGAAAACGGCAACCAGATGAAAGTTGTTTTCGACGGTACAATTCCAAATAACTTCGAAACAGCCAAAAGCGTAGTTGTAACAGGACAGTATAAAGATGGATATTTTCACGCAAGGGATATATTGACGAAATGCCCTAGCAAGTATGAGAATGATAAGGCAAAGACCTCAAGTTTTTAGTCCATCACCTATTCAGGTAATATAATTATATATTTGTGACTCACACAGTCAAAGTAATTTTATAATTCAGGCGTATGTTACTCTAAAAGCCTGAAAGTTGATTCGTAAAAATCGAGCTTAATAAAAATTAATAATTGAGAAATTCCAGAGGTTGACATGATCGGAAGTATAGTTCTATCAATTGCTTTAGCATTCAGCCTTCTTTCAATGCTGATGTACTTTCTTTCTTACAGAGGGTATAAAAATACCCTGAATTATGGAAGGATTGCATACCATGGAATGGCAGTGCTGGTGATTATAGCGGCTACAATCCTGTGGTATATTATTTTGACTCATCAGTACCAGTATCATTATGTCTATAGCTATAGTCAGAATAGCCTGAAAACAGGATTCCTTATAGCTTCATTCTGGGGAGGGCAGGAGGGAAGTTTCATGCTCTGGCTTCTGCTTACTTCCATCGTCGGAATTTTCCTGCAGTCTTATACTTCCAAAAGAGGCGACCTTGAGTTGAGAGTGATGACTGTATTTACTCTGGCAACAACATTTCTGTTAATTATGGTATCTCCTCTCTTTAAGAACCCATTCGCCTTTATCTGGGCAGAACAAATTTTCATCCCTGTTAAAAGTATCAGCGCCGGTTTCCTGAATATGCCATGGCTGCAGTCGTTTATTTTCAGCGATGGTCAGAATGGACAAAACTTTGTAAAAATGAGCAGCAATTTATTTGCGGTACTCCAATCACAGGGAATTTCAGTCAACCAGTTCGTTGCCGATGGAAGAGGCCTGAATCCCCAGCTGCTGAATTTCTGGATGCAGATTCATCCGCCTATTTTATTTACCGGATTTTCAATGTCTACAGTTCCATTCTCATTTGCCGTTGCAGCAATGATGAAGAACGATTATAAAGACTGGGTTCGCCAATCATTCCCCTGGGTGCTTGCTGGTGCAGGTATTCTTGGTCTTGGAATTATGCTCGGCGGTTACTGGGCATATGAAATGCTGGGATGGGGAGGCTATTGGGCATGGGATCCCGTTGAAAATTCAAGTCTTATTCCATGGCTGGTTGGTGTAGCTTCAATTCATACTCTGCTGGTACAAAGAAAATCCCAGGCTAAAGGAGGGATTGGTAAATATGCTAAGACCAATCTTATACTTTGTATTATGACTTATATACTTGTTTTGTACAGTACATTCCTTACAAGAAGCGGGGTGCTTGGTGATGCCTCAGTGCATTCATTTGTTGATCCCGGAATGCTCGTTTATTTGTTCCTTATCATTTTCATCGGATCGTTTATCGTCCTTGGTTTCGGTATGCTGACTTACAGATGGAAATTTCTTAATGAAGCTATAGCATCGGATGAAAATTTATTATCAAGAGATCTTGCTTTATTTACTGCGGCTATTGTTCTTACTGCTTCAGCTATCATTGTCTTTGTCGGTACTTCGGCACCGCTATTTGGACAATCAGTGGATAAATTTTTCTATAATCAAATGAATACTCCTATCGCAATAATTATAGGATTATTGAACGGGCTTAGCCTGCTTCTGAAATGGAAGCAGACAAAGGGACAGGAATTAATCAGGAAGTCAATACCGGCAGTTGCTTCCGCATTATTATTTACAGCTATTCTCATAATTTTCGGAGGTATGCATGAAATAATGATGATTCTCCTGGCTTTTTCCGCATCATTTACGGTTGCGGTCAACGTTGAAATCGCTGTAAAGATAATCCGCGGAAATTTGAAAATGCTCGGCGCTTATGTGGCACATATAGGAATAGCACTTTTCATTCTCGGCGTAATTGGTTCATCAGCTTACAGCAATGAAAAGGATCTTGATCTTATTAAAAATCAACCTAAAGAAGCTTTTGGTTATAAACTGACATTTACAGGTTATCACCCTATTGAAAATAATACAAAGTATGCATTTAATATAAATGTCGAAAAAGGATCAAAAAAATATACCGTATCCCCGGTAATGTATATCAGCGATTTTAATAACGGCTTAATGCGTGAACCTGCAATATTAAATATGTTGACAAAGGATATTTATGTTTCTCCGCTTGGTTATGATGATCAGTCGCAGGATAATGCATCCGAAGGTCAATCCGTTACTTTAAAAGTGGGACAAAAAACAAATATCGAAGGAACAGAGATACTTTATAATGAATTTGTAAAACCGGATTTTAGTGTAATGCAGAGCGGCGGTGACTTTAAGATGGGAACAAATCTGACTGTCACGAAAGATGGGAAAACCTATAATGTTGAACCGATGCTTAAAAAGACCGGCAGGGATTTTATTTATCTCCCCGCTGAAATTGCCGATGCTAATATAAAAATTCAGTTAAAGAAAATTGATCCTTCAACAGAGACTGCTGACTTTATTGTTGGCAAATTGAAAGATGATACCAAAGTGACCGTTCAGACTCCTAAAGAAATCCTGACCGTACAGGCAAGTGTAAAACCATTTATAAGTTTTGTATGGGTTGGAATTCTGATAATGGTTGTCGGATTTTTCGTGGCGGTATCAAGAAGGCTGAGAGAATCACTAATCAAATCGTAATGATATTTTTAGAGTTGATCAAATAAATTATCCCGGCTTGTTTGTCGGGATTTTTATTTTATACCGGTTAATAACAAAAAGATCCTCAATCTTCATTATCTTGATTCTTCAATCGTCAATTGTCATTGCATTTGATTTCTTTTTCTAATATTCCTATTTTTGTCCGCATTAAAATTTTAACTGGGAGATCGGTTAGGTTTATTCTTAACTGACAGCTCTGTGAATTTACTTCCTTCTGACTATTTCAACTAACTAAATCTAAAAAAAGGACTTAAAAAGGACTTTAAGATGACTGTAAAGGACTTAAAGAGGACTATCAGATCCCTTGTTGTATGCTGATTGCCTCTTAATTGCCCCTGATAAAGTTTACTAACTTTTAAATTTAAAAGGAGTTATAATAAATTAGCAACTATCCTCCTTTAACAGTAACCTCACCTCAGTCAAACTTTTATCTTTTTCTCTTTTTACCTACCTCTTAGGTAGGTTATCCTTCATAACCTACCTTTCGGTTAATAAATAAGTAAGTACGCTCATTGAATGGCTTGCCGAACTGCCCGCCGGCAAGGCAGGCTGTCGGACTGTGGACTGTAGACTTCTTTCACTACTCAGCCTCACTTCGTGTCCTGGGGACTTTGCGGCAACATTGAAATTCCTCCGCTTAGTCTCTTCCGTCAATTAAAGTCCGGTAGCCTAAATAAATATTTGTTTATAAATCTACATAAGTAATAAATGTATACGCATAATCAGGCCAT
>DATICR010000204.1:0-8181 GCA_035456745.1 Ignavibacteriaceae bacterium | reverse complement strand
TAAGTATATCAAGATACCGTACTTTCATATCGTCAGGGTCAACGATCAATTCATCTACTGTGCCAACTTTTTTATCGGCACTGACAACCTCCCAGCCTCTCACATCAGGATCTCTGTCAGCCACTTCATAATCTGCAAGATCACTTAATCTGTATAATTCCGTTTCCCGTTCATTTTTATGTACTCTCATCTTTCTCTCCGGTCAACCCTTTTTTTATGTCAAATTTTTTTTATGGAAAATTATATGCGTATAACAGTTTCATTTGTTTTAGAGTGTTTCCGGCTTCGATATAAAATTGTTGGATTTTAGTAAACTGTGAATTTATTGTCGATCTTACATTAATACTGTTTGCCACATTTTTTAAATTCGAAATATTCCCTGCCAGTTCAGGAAATTTTAAATATTGAATTGAGGCCATTACTTTTAAAGCAGAAGAAAATGCCGGCTTAAGTTCACTCAGGTAATTTGATGAAGACGTATCAACTTCAGCGACTGCTATGTCAAGTGAATCGACATTTTTGTCAATCACAGAATTATTTAATGTGTCAATTTTATCTGCCAGATAACTTAAAGCAGATTGGAGTTTTATTAATCCCTTCTCAACATATCGCTTTGGATCTAACGGTTTGGATGTGCCATTTGTAAAATTAATAAAATCTTTTACTTCATTTGTGGTATCTAAAGGTGCTCTGTAACTGTCATTGTAATATGTTCTGTCAATCATTCCCGCCTGATTTCTGCTGTTATCTGGTTTATATACATAATTAAGTATAAACCATATAATTGCTGCCAGAATAACTATTCCTATAATCCACGGCCAGGGTGACCTTTGCCTTCTCTGAATTTTAATTTCCGCCAACTTTTTATGCCTAGAATTTATCAATAAAAGATGGGGAGTTTAATCTAGAATAAGAATGATGATAACCACAAACAAATTAAAAGGAATTGATCGGTGGAATGAATCACATTGAGTGAATTAAAGAGTAAGCTTATTGAACTGCAGATTGTTACATATAATGTGACGAAAGATTTTCCCTGTTAATGTACTATGGCCGACTTTAAAGAATCTCCCCGCGAATTGGAAATTTTAAGTTTAAACAGTCTGGCTAATCTTCCCAATTCATCAAGTGATTTGTTTATATCTGAATCATTCTTTTTATGGGGATAAATCCTGTATCTTTTACTGAAAACTGCAGGAGTAAAATTAGGCATAATGACATTAGCGCCTGCAAGAAGTCCCATTTTTCTTCCATTTTTATCCATTGTTGCAAGTGCAGTTGTTGCCGGGATATGAACTTGTTTCAATACAATTCTAGCAGCCGCCATCACTTTAAGTGTTAATAAAAAATCTGCTGGTTTTTTGTTTCGGTAGGGTGTCTGAGGTGAAGGGATATAGGGACTGAATGATGCCATATCAACATCAAGTCTTTTGCATAATAGGATATCTCCGGCAATGTCTTCAAATGTTTGATGAGGTAGCCCGATAATATTCCCGCTGCCAATCTGATATCCGGCATTTTTCAGGAATCTGAGATGTTTTATTCTGGCGGTTAACGATTGATGCTGATGATATATCGAATATAATTTCGGATTGCTGGTTTCATGCTTAAGAAGATATCTGTCAGCACCCGCTTCCTTCCAGACTTCATACTCTGTGAATTTTCTTTCACCGAGAGATAAAGTTATAGCTGTATTGCCTTTGCTTTTTATTCTTCTGATAATATTATAAATACTTTCGCACGAAAATTTACTGTCTTCGCCTGATTGTAATACAATCGTTTTAATTCCTCTTTGGGTAATTAATTCTGCCGTGTTCAGAATCAAATCATCATCCATTCTGTATCTCCTTAGTTCCCCGTTTCCTTTGCGAAGGCCGCAATAAAGACAGTTCTGTTCACAAAAATTAGAAAATTCAATTATACCACGTAAGTGTATTTCATTCCCAAGATACTGCTCCCTGATTTCGCAGGCCCGGGCAAATAATAAATCAATCTCTTTTTTGTCTTCGATCCTGAGCAGTGAAATTATATCTTCCCTGCTTATAGAATCTTTTCGAAGTATCGAGTTTATATCCATCAGAGATAAATATCTCTTTCCCCCGCGTCAACTTTCGCGGTCATTTCGCGAACCTTTTTCAGGGTGCTGCCGTCGAGTTTTTCTATTTCGGAAATCAGAAAACCTTCAGCAGTCTTTTGGGTCTCTACCGAAGCAAAATCATTAAGATACTCTTTAAAAGTAGCAATCGCATTCGGGATGCAGATTTTCCCTATGTTACCGGATTTAGCCAGTTCCATAAATCTGTCACCGGTTCTGTGAGATCTGTAGCAGGCAGTACAAAAACTTGGCATATAACCGAGTGTGGTAATATCTCTTACTACTTCATCGAGACATCTGTGATCTCCCAGTTGGAATTGTTCAAGTTGATGCTCATCCAGGCTTTTCTGACTTTCTCTGTAACTGCCCGGGGAGGTCCTGCTGCCGGCACTGATCTGGGAGATTCCGGCAGAAAAAAGTTCCCTTCTTAATTCAGCTCTTTCTCTTGTGGATAGAATCATACCGGTGTAAGGAACAGCTAGTCTTATTACAGCTATAAGTTTTTTGAATGCTAAATCATCAACTGCATGCGGCGGCGACATGGCAGCCGGGGCATTTAATGCAGGTTCAAGCCGCGGAATGGATATGGTATGTGGACCAATACCATATTTTAAGTCGAGATCAAAAGCGTGGCTTAAAAGTGCAAGAGTTTCAAATTTATAATTTGTTAATCCAAATAATGCGCCAATACCTACATCATCGATTCCCGCCTGTAATGCTCTGTCCATTGCATAAAGTCTCCAGGCGTAGTCTCTTTTTGGACCTTCAGGATGCATAATTAGATAAGTTTCGTAATGGTATGTTTCCTGGAAGCATTGATATGTTCCTATACCGTAACTTTTCAGTTCTTTGAATTCTTCAACGCTTAATGGTGCAGAATTAACATTCAATCTCCTGATATTATTGCCTTTGATATTAATGGAATAAATTCGATTTATTGCTTCTCCCATAAAAGGGACGGCAGCCTTTTTGGGGTGTTCTCCGGCTACCATAAGTATTCTTTTTTGCCCGGTCTGTATAAGATATCTGGCCTCTTCCTCTATTTCATTTAATGTAAGCGATCTTCTTTTTAACTGTCTGTTATCCTTACGAAATGCACAATAAAGACAATTGTTAACACACAGATTAGTTATGTATAAGGGTGCAAAAAGCACCAGTCTGTTGCCGTAAATGCTTTCCTTTACTTTTTTGGCCGTGAGAAACAATTCATCATATAATTCCGGATCACTTATGTTGAGTAATGCAGCACTTTCTTTCAACGATAGCCCCTTGCCTTCCGCGGCCTTCTTTAAAATATCTTTCTGGAGTTTATCATTTTTAAGAGAATCATCTTCAATAAGCGAATTTATATAATTTTCATTGATAAAAAACATAACAAATAACCTTAACTATTGATGCTATTAACAATTATATTTTGAGACAATAAGCATACCACTCAAAACCATAGTAATCACCTTGTAAATTAGAGTTAATATTGTTAAACGCGCATAAAATTAAGAGGAAAGGTGACTCTTTAATCAAATTGCTCTATAGGGTTCGAAATTTCGTGGAAATTCATTCTTATTAAAGAGAAATAAATTTGTGAAAAGTGAAACTCACTATATAAAGATTCAACACTTTAGGTTTGGGTGAATGATAGAATTTACTAAAAATGACTTTAATTATTTTTATTCCCGTGGAACGCTTTTTGTCTTTCCGCAAAAAGGAGAGAAATATGCGTGAAGAAAAAGATTCTTTGGGGAGAGAATTTTTACAAGATGAAGTTCTTTATGGTATAAACAGTTTAAGATCATCTGAAAACTTTCCTTCCTCACGTGAAAACATAAATCCCGAATTTATTCTTGCCTATCTGTTGGTTAAAAAAGCAGCTGCGGCTACAAACTTTAACTGCGGTTTGCTCGATGGAACTATATACTATTTTATAACAGATGCAATTGAACTTTTAATAGATGAGACAGAAGCTGCTATACGAAATGAATCTGATACAATATTTAATAAAATAATTGTTGATCCATATCAGGGTGGTGCCGGCACCTCCCTCAATATGAATATAAATGAAGTTATTGCTAATACCGCACTGCTTTTAATGGGAAAAGAGCGGGGTGAATATGAAATTATACACCCAATTGATCATGTGAATTTATCACAGTCTACAAACGATACTTTTATTACCGCTTTGAAAATTGCTTCAATAAAGATGCTCAGGGAATTATCATCTGCATATGCCCGGCTGCAGGGTGAATTTCAGAAGAAGGAGATTGAATTCGGCTCCATAGTAAAATTAGGAAGAACCCAACTGCAGGATGCAGTTCCGATTACCCTTGGACAGGAATTTGGCGCATATGCCCAGGCTGTTGCCAGAGATAGATGGAGACTTTATAACGGTGAAGAAAGGTTGCGTTCGGTAAACCTTGGGGGTACCGCAGTGGGAAATTCGGTTTGCGCTTCAAGGGAATATGTCCTGGTAATAAATAATGAATTAAATAAAATAACAGGTCTTCCTCTTGCAAAAGCAGAAGACCTGATAGATGCCACACAAAATCTGGATGTTTTTGTAGAAGTCCATGGTCTGATAAAATCCGGTGCTGTTTCAATTATAAAAATTTGTAACGATCTCAGATTTTTGGCCAGCGGACCTCATGGAGGTATAGGAGAAATATTTTTGCCCTCTGTACAGGCAGGTTCAAGTATAATGCCGGGAAAAGTTAATCCGGTGATACTCGAAAATACTATCCAGATATGCGAGCTTATTAAAGGATACGATCTTGTTATTAGTAATGTGGTCTCGGCAGGAAATTTGGAGCTTAATTCTTTTTCCCCACTTCTCGCTCACTTATTTCTTAAATCGGTTATGCTGCTAAAAAATAGCATCATAAATCTTTCACATAAATGTATTGCAGGCATCACGGCTAACCCGGAGAGATGTAAACAAAATCTGCTTAATTCAACTGCGATAGCTGCGTCCCTGATAAATCATCTTGGGTATGATGTTGTCTCTGAGGTGGTAAAAGAATCTGAATCCTGTAAAAAACCCTTTATAGAAATATTAAATAAACATAACCTTCTAACTGAAGAGGAAATATATAGTATAATATTAAAAGAAATGGGAATAAGTATTGAAAATGGCGCTTAATCTTGAAAAGAAACAAATCGTATTTGTCGGAAGGAGAAATGTCGGTAAATCGTCTCTTGTGAATACTTTTCTTGGACAGGATTTGAGTATTGTAAGTAATATACCCGGAACAACTACTGATCCTGTAAAAAAATCAATGGAATTACTTCCTTATGGTCCGGTTCTTTTAACTGATACTGCAGGAATAGACGATTTTGGGGAATTGGGACAACAAAGGATTAGCAGAACGATAAAAGCAATTTCCGGCGCCGATTTTGCTATTGTTGTTCTTGATGCAACTTGTACACTCTCAACAGAAGAATATGAGCTCCTGAATTATCTTGATAGGATCTCTCTGCCCTTCGTTATCGCAGCTAATAAAATTGAACTCGGTATAAATCCCGACCTGCTGGAGGAGATAAAATTACTTAATGCGATCCATTTCGAAATCTCTTGTAAACTCGGAATAGGAATAGATACATTAAAAAGAAAAGTTATCAGAATGCTCCCAACCGAAAATGAACCGCCGTTGGTTGGTGACCTCGTGAATCAGGGAGATATTGTTGTTCTGGTAGTTCCGATTGATCTTGGTGCACCGAGTAAAAGATTAATTCTTCCCCAGGTTCAGACAATCAGAGAAGCACTCGATGAGGATACTATCGTGGTTGTGGTTAAAGATAAGGAACTTCGTTCTGCATTAAATTCATTAAAACGTAAACCGGATCTTGTTATAACTGATAGTCAGGCAATAATGCGTGTCGCTGCAGATGTTCCGGAAGATATAAAACTTACTACCTTTTCAATTCTGATGGCCAGACATAAAGGAGATCTGAAGACTTTTATTAAAGGATTAAAAAGGGTAAATGAGCTTGAGAATAACGATAAAGTGTTGATTGCAGAAGCCTGTTCTCATCATGCACAGGAGGATGATATAGGAAAGGTTAAAATTCCGAGATGGCTCAGGCTTCATACCAAAAAAAACCTTCTGATAGATTTTGCCCAGGGTTCAGATTTTCCGGATACTCTCTCACAGTATAAACTGATCGTTCATTGCGGTGCTTGTATGCTTTCGAGAAAGATGATGCTTATGAGACTGAATGAGGCCCATTTGATGGACGTTCCGGTAGTAAATTATGGTATCCTTATATCTTATATGCACGGTGCAATCCCAAGAGCTCTGTTACCATTTGAAGAAGCAATGTACGAATGGGGGAAAATTCTAATACCTTATAATAAAAAAATTATTGCCCAGAAAGGCAATTCATTATAAACAAATAGGACAAATAATGGCTAAGATAGTAATAATAGATGATGACCCCGATATTCTGGATGTAAGTAAGATAGTACTGACTTCGAAAGGGCATAAAGTCTTTACTGCTCTTAATCCGGATGACGGTTACAATCTCATTATAGATCAGACTCCTGATCTTATTATTCTCGATGTTATGATGAATGAACCGGATGATGGTTTTTTTCTCGCTCAAAAACTGAAAAGAGAAAAAATTTATACACCGGTAATCATGTATACATCCGTTTCAAAAACATTGGGCCTCGATTTTGGTAAGAGCGAAATTGTTCCGGTGGACGAATATATTGAAAAACCAATCTCACCTGATGAACTGTTGGCAAAAGTCGACAAATTATTACACGCAAAAGTAAAGGAGTAATGATTATGCTGGTGTTTGAAAAAAATAAACTTTCCGAGGACATTGAAGAGCTTGTTGGGAAATATGGTGCTGATCGATCTGCACTGCTGCCGATACTTCAGGCTGTTCAGAAAAAACATCATTATATCTCTGATTTTGCTCAGCAGGAAATTGCAAGACTGATGAATATACATCCTGTCGAAGTACATAGCGTTATCACTTTTTATACTTTTCTCCATGAAAAACCTCAAGGAAGAAATATTGTAAGATTGTGCAAAACGATTTCGTGCGATATGGCAGGCAAATCAGAAATTGAATTATCGATTGAGAGAGAGCTTGGTATCTCATTTGGAGAAACTACACGGGATAAACGGATTACACTGGAAACAACTAATTGTATTGGTATGTGCGATCAGGGACCAGCTATGCTGGTTAATGAAAAAGTTTATACCCATCTCAATCCGGAAACCGCTGTAAAAATTCTTAGTGAACTGAAATAGGAAGGGATGGAAATGAATACAACACATACGACCAAAAAAAGATCAGGACCTGTTCTTTTTTCCGAATATACAAGAGGGGAAGGAATTAAGCAGGCTCTTAATAAATCACGGGAAGATATCTTATTCGACTTAAAAAATTCCGGTTTAAAAGGTAGAGGAGGCGCAGGTTTTCCAACTTCCACTAAATGGATGATAACTGCTGCAGCTCTGGCTGAAAAAAAGTACCTCGTTTGCAATGCAGATGAGGGTGAGCCGGGAACATTTAAAGACCGGGTGCTCCTTCTGGAATATCCCGAATTGGTGTTTGATGGCATGGTGATCGGAGGTTATACTATCGGTGCACAAACCGGTATTGTTTACCTGAGGGGAGAATACGAATATATGCTTGAATATCTTGAAGATTATCTGGCAAAGATGAGAGAAGATAATCTTCTCGGAAACAATATTCTTGGTAGGAATGGTTTCAATTTTGATATAAGTATAAGACTTGGATCGGGTGCTTATGTTTGCGGCGAAGAAACAGCCTTAATAGAATCCCTGGAAGGACACAGAGGTGAACCTCGCAACCGTCCTCCGTATCCTGTTAATACCGGTTATATGGGATATCCGACATCTGTAAATAATGTTGAAACTCTTGCGTCGGTTCCGCATATAATCATGAAGAGCGGAAACTGGTTCAGACATTTTGGTACTGATAAATCGACCGGTTCAAAATTATTTTCTGTTTCGGGAGACTGTAGCAGACCTGGAGTATATGAACTTCCCTGGGGAACTTCAATACATCAGCTGCTGAAAATTGTCGAAGCAAAAAATACCAAAGCAGTACAG
>DATICR010000203.1:0-2318 GCA_035456745.1 Ignavibacteriaceae bacterium | reverse complement strand
TATCTGATGCAATTTACTTCAGAACAAATAACGATTTTCCTTATAAGTATTGGGATTATGCTTTTTTCAGCCAGGCTGTTTGGTGAGCTATTTCTGCGCTTAAAACTTGCGCCAATTATAGGCGAAATTCTTGCAGGGATTATCCTGGGCCCTACAGTTTTTGGTTCTGTTTTTCCGTCATTATATGAATGGTTATTCCCCTCTGGCAATGTTAAAATTGCACTGGACGGAATAATAAACATTTCTATAATTCTGCTTTTGCTTATAACCGGTATTGAAGTAGATCTTTCAATGGTTATAAGCCAAAGGAAAATAGCTTTTTTCACAAGTTTAATGGGTATTGTCGTCCCATTTCTGTTTGGTTTCGGTTTTGCATATTACTTCCCGGATCTTATGGGTATAAAGAAAGAGGGGATGAGATTCGTATTCGCATTATTTATGGGAACAGCCCTCTCTATTTCAGCTCTTCCTGTGATTGCCAAAACATTAATGGATCTGAATCTCTTTAAAACAAAACCAGGAATGATAATTATTTCTTCAGCAATGATTAATGATGTAGCCGGCTGGTTAATATTTTCAGTTATCCTTGGTATGATGGGTTCCCAGAAAATCGGTTACAGTCTGTGGGAAGTAGTCCTGTTCCTTTTCATCTTTACCTTTTTAGTGTTGTTCCCGGGACGAAGAATCTTAGGATATTTAATAAATATTATTCAGGATAAAATATCTTTCCCAAGCGGGATATTAAATTTTATTTTAATAATTGGATTTTTCGCTGCAGCCTTTACAGAGTATATAGGAGTTCACGGTATAATTGGAGCTTTTATTTTAGGAATTGCTATCGGTGATTCTGCGGCGTTAAAAGAAGAGACCAATAGAATCATTCAACAGTTTATATTAAACATATTTGTACCGCTTTTTTTTGTTTCCATCGGATTAAGAATAAACTTTATAACAAATTTCGATATAGATATAGTTTTAATTTTAATTGTTCTTGCTACTGCTGGGAAAATGATCGGGAGTGGCTTTGGTGCATACTTCAGCGGCTCAAGTAAAAGGGAAGCGCTTACTATTGCTTCAGGCCTGAATTCGCGCGGGACGATGGAGATAATTCTTGGCCTGCTTGCATTACAGGTAGGATTAATTCATCAGACGGTTTTTGTTGCATTAGTAGTAATGGCGCTGTTTACATCGCTGTTAAGCGCCCCGATGATGAAATATTTCCTAAAAGGGAAAATGAAATTATCGTTTAACCAGCTTATCCAGCATGATTTAATATTATTTTCAGATGCCGGAGGTAAAGCAGATATTATAAAAGATTTGGTTACATCCGTCGGCAGAAAAATAAAAATTGATGAGCAAAACACGATTACAGATATCTTAAACAGAGAAGAATCAAACCCAACCGGAATTACAAATTATCTCGCTATACCCCACACAAAAGCTAAAATTAAAAAACCAATTGCGGCTATAGCAAAACAATCTTCAGGGTTGGATTTTGAGGCTGCAGATAACTTGCCATCGAAGATAATTATTCTTTTATTAATTCCTGAAAATGAAAATGAAATTCAGCTGCAGTTATTATCTGAGATTGTAAAAAAGTTTGAAGATCGGATAAAAGTCGAAGATTTATTGCTGATCCAAAGTAAAGAAGACTTTATTCATAAACTGAAAGATCTTTAGCCAGGCTGAAATTTAGTTGATGCAATTTAATCATTCAGGTTCAATTCATCGGAATAGACGGCGTAGGGCAGATCTCTTAAATTATATCGGGAGGCCATCGCCTCGCCATATGCACCGGCAGTTCTTATTGCTATTAAATCACCGCGCGTGGTTTCAGGCAGTGTGATGGATTTACCGAAAGTATCCGACGATTCACAGATAGGCCCAACCACATCGTATTTCCTTTGTTTTTTATTGAGTGAAAAATTTTCAATCTTATGATAGGCCTGATAAAGCGCCGGACGTATTAATTCAGTCATACCTGCATCAAGGATTATAAAATCTGTGTTTACACCTTCTTTAACATAAAGAACACGTGAAATAAGGCTTCCGCATTGAGCAACAAGTGCTCTTCCGATTTCAAAATGAAGCTTTTGTTCAGGTTTTAATTCAATAATATCATTAAAGATCTTAAAAAAAGAATTAAAATCGTTAATAGGATTTTCATCGGGCTGCCTGTAATCCACACCCAATCCTCCGCCGACATTCAAATGATGAAAATAAATATCACGCTTTGCAAACCAGTCCTGCGCTTCATTTACGTGCAGACACAGGCTTTTAAAGATTTCCAGGTCGGTTATCTGTGAACCGATGTGAAA
>DATICR010000202.1:0-16586 GCA_035456745.1 Ignavibacteriaceae bacterium | reverse complement strand
TGGACCGGTATTTAATATCAGGGATATTATAATATGAATGAAGTCGACTTAAGCGTAAATGTCGGCCCGATGAAATTCAGAAATCCCGTCCTTCTGGCCTCAGGAACAGTCGGATACGGAAATGAAATATCAGAATTTATTGACCTTAGTAAAATTGGCGGAATTGTTACAAAATCATTAAGTTTAAAGCCAAGAAAAGGAAATCCTCCGCAACGTATCGTTGAAACTCCTGCCGGAATGCTGAACGCAATAGGCCTTGCTAATGTTGGAGTTGAAGAATATATAAAAACCAAAATTCCTTTTATAGAAAAATATGACGTACCTTTAATATGCAATATTGCTGCTAGTACGATAGAAGAATATGTTGAATGCACAAAAATCCTTACGGAACAAAAGGCAGTTGACGCTTTTGAAATAAATGTTTCTTGTCCGAATGTTAAAGAAGGCGGGTTGCAATTCGGTAATAGTGTTTCAGCTGTGGGAAAAATAACTGAAAGAGTTAAGTCGGTAACAAACAAACCCGTCATAATTAAATTATCTCCAAATGTTTCCTATATATCAGAATTCGCAAAAGCAGTTAAGGATTCGGGCGGAGATGCAGTTTCAGCAATAAATACTTTGGTTGGTACAGCGTTTAATATTTTTACGCGAAAACCAAAAATTCAAAATGTGAACGGTGGATTATCAGGTCCGGCAATAAAACCGGTGGCTCTTGCAAAAGTACTGGAGATACATCAAAAAGTTAATATCCCGGTAATTGGTATAGGCGGAATTATGAACTGGAAAGATGTTGTAGAATTTATGATAGCTGGTGCTTCTGCAGTACAAATCGGAACTCTGAACTTCATTGACCCGGCTGCTCCGGTAAAAATTGTTTCTGAACTTGAAGAATATTGCCGCGATGCAGGTTTAACAAAGCTTTCGGGACTTACAGGTTCATACATTGTTTAAAAGATGGAAATCGATTCTGCATTAAATAAACTCTATTCGCTTCACCAGTTTAATATAAAACTCGGACTTGATAATATATCCGGGTTTTTGAAAATAATCGGGAATCCGCAAAAAAGCCTTAAAACATTCCATATAGCTGGTTCAAACGGAAAAGGTAGCACTGCAGCATTTATAGCAAGTATTCTGCGTGAATTGGGTTTTGAAGTGGGGTTGTATACATCACCTCATTTTGTCCGTTTTAATGAAAGAGTCAAAATAAATGGGATGGAGATTCCGGATGAATATATTTCAGGATTTATTTCCAGTTATGAAAAAGAAATAGAGAGTTTTCAATTAACATTTTTTGAAGTAACAACTGCACTGGCCTTTCAATATTTCTGTGATAATCAGGTTGATTATTCCGTCATAGAGACGGGACTGGGAGGACGACTTGATGCAACTAATGTTTTAAATCCTCTAGGTGTCATAATTACTTCAATCAGTAAAGAACATACTCAGATCCTGGGAGATACAATTGAGAAAATTGCCTCCGAAAAAGCAGGAATTATCAAAAGAAATACTAAAGTATTTACCGGTATGATACCGGACACCGCAGCAGAAATTATAAAGCAAAAATGCGAAGAAACCGGCAGCGAGCTGTTCATGTTAAATGAATATACGCTTGGTAAAGGAAAGAAACTCGAACTCTATACTGAAGAGACTGAAATTGATGATTGGAAAATCCCGTTGAAAGGATATTATCAAATTTACAATGCAGCTCTGGCTGCACTGGTCATTGTCAAAACACTGGATATCACAAATTTTCATTCTGTAGAAAATGGTATCAGGAATGTAATTATTAACACAGGAATTCAGGGACGATATGATTATTATAAAACAAAGCCTGATATAATTTTCGACTCCGCCCATAATCCTGAAAGTATAAAGAATTTTATCACAGAATTTAGTAAAGAAGAGAAAAAGTATAACAAAAAGATACTACTGTTCGGTGTAATGAGGGATAAGGCTGTCGAAGAAATGCTTGACATTGTTAAAGATCATTTTGATGAAATTCATATTTGTCAAGCTAGATATGAAAGAGCTCTTCCCGTCGAAGATATTATAAAAATTGCAGATAAGTTAAATATTAAAACAATTATAGAAAGGAATCCTATCGATTATTTTAAAAATTTCGAAAGAAGGGAACAAAATGATTGTCTTGTGGTAATGGGTAGTATGTATCTTGTAGGGGATATAAAATCTGATTTACTTTTATCAGAAAATGCTTGACATTTTTTTCAATAAACACTAAGTTTAATATAAGCCTCTTGTTCCTTTCAAAGACATTTAGATAACGAAGTTGAATATTACCCCATAGACATTTCCTATATTGTATTTAAGCACTTATATAACTAAGTATTGTTAAACTAATTTTTTAAGGTTGAATTATGCCAATGGATATTTCTGAATTGAAATCCAAGAAAATTGTTGAATTGAACGAAATAGCCAAAGACTTGAATATTACCGGCTATTCCGATCTGAGAAAACAGGAGTTGATATTCCGGATCTTAGAAGAACAGACAGCTAAAGATGGACTCTCATTTTCACGAGGGGTGCTCGAAGTGCTTCCGGATGGATACGGATTCCTTCGATCTGCTGATTATAATTATCTGCCTTCTCCGGATGACATCTATGTTTCACCTTCACAGATAAAGAAATTTTCGCTGAGGACAGGCGATTTTGTGAGCGGACAGGTAAGACCTCCCAAAGAAGGCGAAAGATTCTTTGCACTATTGAGAGTCGAAGCTGTTAATGGACAGGATCCGGAGGCTATCAGAGAAAGGACTCTCTTTGATAATCTTGTCCCGGTATATCCTACAAAAAGAATTAATCTGGAGTCGGCCCCGGGTGAGTATTCGATGAGAATAATGAATCTCCTTTCGCCTATTGGGAAAGGCCAGAGAGGCCTTATAGTTTCACCTCCTAAAAGCGGTAAAACCATACTTCTTCAGAAAATAGCCAACTCAATTACAAGAAATCATCCCGAAATAAAATTACTTATACTTTTGATAGATGAACGTCCTGAGGAAGTTACTGATATGGAGCGTTCTGTTAAAGGTGAAGTCATTTCTTCAACTTTTGATGAGCCTGCTGAAAGACACGTTCAGGTTGCAGATATGGTAATTGAGAAAGCTAAAAGACTGGTTGAAGCAAAAGAGGATGTTGTAATTCTTCTTGATAGCATTACCAGACTTGCCCGTGCTCATAACATCGTGGTTCCACACTCCGGAAGAATCCTTTCGGGTGGTGTTGATTCCAACGCTCTTCATAAACCGAAGAGATTTTTTGGTGCCGCAAGAAATACTGAGGATGGTGGTAGTCTTACTATTCTTGCAACAGCATTGATTGATACCGGCAGCAGGATGGACGATGTTATCTTTGAAGAGTTCAAAGGAACTGGTAACATGGAAATAGTTCTGAATCGTGATCTTAGTGATAGAAGAATATTCCCCGCTATTGATGTTAATCGCTCTGGTACTAGAAGAGAAGATTTGCTTATGAAAGAAGATGAACTTGCAAAAATCTGGATATTAAGAAAATTGTTGAGCGATTTTAGTCCTATTGAAGCTATGGAATTTTTGCTTGATAAAATGAGAGGAACCAAAACAAATAAGGATTTCCTGAATAATATGAATAGCTAGAAACATAAACTAACTTTAATTTGATCATAAGTCCTTAGCCGGGGTATCTCTTTAAATCACCCTTTTGATGCAAAATTATAGTATTGAAAAGGATAATGCGGGATATTAAGTTTTTCCTCAAAAAGTAATTCTTTGCTGAAATTAAGCCCAACAATTACAATTGCATTTTTAATCTCAGGGTTATTATATGCACAACCTGCGATGCCTCAATTAATATATTCGGATATTATAGTAGTTCCTTCGGATACATTATATAATATTTTTTACACTTATAAAATTCCATTGGATCATCTTGTATTTGAAAAAGGTGCTGACCTTTTTCTTGCTCAGTATAGGATTTCACTGGAAGTTTTCGATGCTAAAAAGGATAAATTCATTACCCGGGCCATAAAAGAAAAAAATATTCAGGTCCCTGATTATGACCAAACTCTTTCTAATTCAATATTTTCAGAGGGGAGCCTGGAATTGAAATTAATTCCCGGAAACTACTCTGTCACTGAAATCTTCTATGATTATAAATCAGCTAAGGAATATAAATTCCCTCAGAAAATCTTAAATATCGATACACCAAATAAATTTTTATCTCCATTAATTGTCGATAATCAAACTTTTTCCTGTAATGACAGGGAATCAAATGTTCTTGCTGATTATGGTGGACAGTTGCCCTTTGATGAAAATGAATATACTTTCATTCTTCCGGTTAAAAATTTTGATTTAGATTCGTTATCGGTTGAAATAATTCAGGAGGGTGATACCGTTTTTAACCGTATTTTGAAAAATCCTGCCAGAGGTCTTTTTGCAATTGCTGAATGTGGGGGTAAAATAATACTCGATGATAAATCTGCCTCAGCCGGATATAGTTTATTTAAATTAGACGGAGCAAGCACTAAAATTAAGGAGGGTAATTTTGCAATTAAAGTATTTGAAAATAGCTCAGACTCAAAGACTTTCAGATTTACTTGTAAATGGATAAATAAACCTAGTTCATTGAAAGATCCTGAAAAAGCAATAGAGGATCTTAAATTTGTTGAAAAAGATTCGATAATCCATGCTTTGCTTGATGCAGATAAGGATGATTATCAGAAAGAACTGGCGGAATATTGGAAAAAGATTGACCCTACACCTTTAACTGAGTTCAATCCTTTGATGCAGGAATATTATTTGCGCCTTGATTATGCTGCAAAAACTTTCGGAACAGTCGAAGGAATCAACGGAGCAAATACCGACCGCGGTAAAATATATATCAGGTTCGGAAAACCTGCCGAAGTTGTCCGGGCTTCAGATGAACATGGTTATATTGTAGAAACATGGACTTATACGAATACTCAGCGTAAATTTGTATTTGTAGATAAAAAAGGAACGGGAGATTTTTCTCTGATAAGTGGATGAGAAACAGATTTATTTTTACTTGCGGCGATATAAACGGGATAGGACCGGAAATTGTAATCAAAACTATCAACCGACTATCGGGAACTAAGGGTAAACAATTCATAATTGTATGTCCAGCCAATGTTTTTGAAGCCACTGCAGCTTTTGTAAATCCCGGATTCAAATTCAGTAAATTCACCCGAATAAGCGAATTAGATAATCAGACCATTATTTTATTTGATCCTGGTAAATTTAAATTTAAATATGGAAAGCCTACTTTCACTTCGGGTAAATCTTCATATCTGGCACTTGAAATCGCCCGTGATCTTCTGATTAAAAATCTTGCAGATGCATTGATAACTGCCCCAATTTCCAAGACTGCATTGAGTAGAGCCGGATATAATTTTCCGGGTCATACTGAAATGCTGGCTGAATGGTTTGGTGCTGATAATTTTGTAATGATGTTTCTTTCAAAAAAAATAAAAGCTGCACTTGCTACAATACATGAACCCGTATCTGCTGTCCCTCAGTTAATTACAAAAGATAAATTAAAATCTGTTATAGAAGTAGTAATCACCAGTCTTCAGCTGGACTTTCATATTTATAACCCTAAGATTGGTATAACAGGATTGAACCCGCATGCTGGTGAAGAAGGATTAATCGGTGATGAGGAGGAAAAAATCCTTAAACCGTTCCTTAAAAACAGTCCCAAAAGGAAATATTTATCCGGACCATTTCCGGCTGATGCATATTGGGGAAATAAATTGTATGAAAATTTTGATCTGACTCTTGGTATGTATCATGACCAGGTCTTAATTCCTTTTAAGCTTTTAAATTTTTCCAGGGGTGTAAATTATACCGCAGGATTACCCATCATCAGGACATCACCCGATCACGGAGTCGCTTATGATATAGCAGGAAAGAACCTGGCTAATGAAAACAGCATGGTTGAAGCTTTTCATTTTGCTGACTTAATTATTAATAACAGAAAAAGATGAATAATCTAAAAAATTATGATCAAGTGGCGTCCATCTATCCTTATTTAATGAGGGCTGTACGTTATGATAAATGGGCTGATTATCTATATAAAATTGTTAAATCATATGTTAGCGAAAAGGATTTAGTTCTGGAACTTAGTGCAGGTAATGGCAGACTGGCAGATTATTTTAAGGTTTTTTTCCCATGTATAATTATCTCCGATATTTCACTCAGTATGCTTTGTCGGAGTAGTTCAGTCGGGCTGCCAAAAGTGTGTTGTGATATGACGGCAATTCCTTTTAAGAGGAAATTTAACTTAATATATTCTGCATTTGACAGTGTCAATTATCTTACAAGTAAAAAGAAACTTTTGTCCTTATTCAAAGAAATAAAAGCAGTCTTGAAAGTGGGAGGTGTTTTTACTTTTGATGTGACTCTTGAACCAAATAGCCTTAAACATATGAAAGAACCTTTCAGAACAGGAAATTATAATGGTGTCCGGTTTACACAGACAAGCCGGTATGATCCTAAAAGCCGAATCCATAAGAATTTTTTTCGAATAAATAATAATGATCAGATATTTATAGAAACCCATCGTCAAAAAATCTATCCGTTCAATGAGTATTTTAGGCTTTTGGATAAGGCAGGCCTGCAAGTTTTGGAATGTTTCGATTCATTTTCATTTAAGGATGGTAACGCCGGTTGTGAGAGAGTACAATTTCTGGTGAGAACCTAAATGCTTTCATTCAACCAGGTCGTTTACCATTATCCATCCCAGCCGGTATTTGATGACCTCAATTTTGAACTGCAGCAGGGTGAATTTGTATTTCTGATTGGAAAGAGCGGTTCGGGAAAAAGTACTCTGCTTCAGATGATTTATATGAATATACAGCCTCAATCGGGAATTGTTCAGGTTGCGGAGTATGACAGCAAAACAATCAAACCGAAAATGCTGCCGTTTCTCAGAAGAAAAATAGGAGTCGTCTTTCAGGATTTTAAATTATTGAGGGACCGGAATATTTATGAAAATCTTTTGTTTGTTCTTGATGTAACAAATTCTTCCCGGAAGGATATAAAAAGAAAAATTAATAACGCTTTATCTGATGTAGGATTGCTGCATAGAAGATATAATATGCCTGATGAACTTTCAGGTGGAGAAAAACAAAGAATTGCAATTGCCAGGGCGGTAATAAATGAGCCGCTTCTGATACTTGCTGATGAACCAACCGGGAACCTTGACCCCGAGACTTCCACGGAGATACTTGAAATTTTTGAAAAGATCAATTCCCGCGGTACAGCCGTTATATTTGCAACTCATAATTACGAAATAATTAAAAAATTTAATCACAAAATTTATAAACTTGAAAACGGAAAAGCTTTCAAGGCCGTTATAAAGCCGAAATAATATTTTTTTTGCCTGCTTTGTTTTCTAATCCTTTAAGTATCTCTACTGTTATTTCTTCAACTTTTCCTATACCATTAATACTTATAACTTTATTTTGCTTTTCATAAAAATCGAGAACCGGTTTGGTATTACTTTCATATACTTTTAATCTGTGACGGATTACATCCTCCTTATCATCATTTCTCTGGTAAAAACTGTTTTCTTCTCCGCATTTGGGACATTCATGAAGATCTTTAATCTCATCAAGTGTAAATATATTATTGCAGGATTTGCAGGCTCGGCGGTTTGTTAATCTTTTGACCACTTCTTCATTATCAGCACGTAAATTGACAAGAAAAATATTTACAATATTGAGTTCACCAAGTAATGCATCAAATCCCTCTGCTTGTGCAAGTGTACGTGGAAATCCGTCAAGAATGAATCCATGTTTACATCTTTGCTGTTCTAGGGTATCCCTGATAATACCAATCATAATTTCATCAGATACAAGTTCACCTGCACTCATTATTTTCTGAGCTTTTATTCCAAGTGGAGTTTTATCATGAACTGCCTGCCTTAAGATATCACCTGTCGAAATATGAGGGATACTTAATTTTGAAGCTAAAATTTTCGCCTGGGTACCTTTTCCCACTCCGGGAGCACCAAATAGTATAAGACGCATTGTTTTTACCCTAATTTTTTAATAACAATTTAAATTTATTGAACTTTTTTATCAAGCATTCCATCCGGTTTATTATTTTTTATTATCCTGGTGTTTTTGAAAAATTGCAGCATCAGGTTCTGACTCTCCTGAGAATATATTCCTGAAATTATCTCTACTGTATGATTATATTTTCCCTCTCCGGCCAGATTGTATAAAGATCCGCACGCACCGAATTTGGGATCAAAGGAAGCAAAGTAAATTCGTTTTATCCGTGAAGCAAGTATAGCTCCAGTACACATAATACAAGGTTCAATAGTTACAAATATCTCACACTCATTCAGACGCCAGTTATTCAAATATGATGAAGCAGCCGTTAATGCAATCATCTCTGCATGTGCTGTTGCGTCCTTTAAAACTTCAACCTGGTTATGTCCGCGGCCGATTATCTTATTGTTATAAACGACGACTGCACCTACAGGAACTTCGTTATTCTCTAATGCTTTTTCAGCCTCTTGTAGAGCAGCAAACATATATTTATAAGTTTCTTCTGAAAACATAAAATTACCCGAACAAAAATAATAATTTTGGCTGTCCCCACTAATATTATTTTTTTGTTGTATCACGTTTGGTGGTTATCTGTGTAGTGTCGGGTTCTGTATTTCCCACTTTTATAGAATCCTGCATTTTTTCACCAGTTTGCTGCGGTGCAGTATTTGTGAGAATCAGTATAAAAATAATTAATGGAATCAGTATTATTAAAATAACTACTAGAATCGCACTAGTTCTTTTCCTCGGTTCCCTTGTCTGCATTTTTCCTCCGGCTAAATCAAAATAAAATAATATGCTCTTGTTCTAACCTTATCCTTTTTTAATATATCTGCTTGCCGGAAAACAATAAGTATTTCAATGCACTGTTTGATAAAAAAAAGGGAGGGGAGCTCCCTGAATTTATTCATTCTTGTTTTTTAGACCTTTCGAGATTTGTTCAGCCATTTGAAGATGTTGCTTGAGAGTAGGAAGTGTTTTCTTGGCCCATTCACGAACATCCTGGTTGTCAGCATTCTTGATTGCTTCTTCAAATTCACTGATAACTTTTTTATGGTCCTTCACCATTTTGTCCATATACTGCTTATCAAATTCAGCCCCAATATATTTGTTTAAATCTTCATATGTATCCTTATTCTCATCAAACATTCTATCCGGCAAATTGATATTATTTTTCTGTGCAATATCTTTTAATGCTTTATTAGCATCTGAGTGATCTGTAATCATTCTTTCACCGAATTGCTTGACTTTATCCGAATATGCATTTTGCTGAGCTAATTTGCCCAACTGCACTTCCATCATTCCACCACTGTATGCTTTCTGAGGAAAGTGTTACCACTCTTATTTAGGTTGCTTTTCGTATCCTGACCAAAATTACTCTGCGTAATAAATAATACCGGGACAATAACTAAACCAATTATGATGCTCAATTTTTTCATAGTTCTTCTCCTTTTAATCATATTTCTTAAGTCGTGCTAATATTAAAAAGTATATAATCCAAAAATGTACAGAAAGGCACAGCAATGAATGTTGTGATTTTTTTCAAGAATTTTGTAAAGAAGGGAAAAAATTAATTAATTCATAAAACCTTTAGGGTACGATTTAACGTTCATTCCAAAGTTCATTTGTTCTTCCATCCTGCATGACCATACCAACTCCCCGTTCCAGACAGTAATATCTGGACAACCATCGCACATATTTTGTCTTCCATCTTTTAGGAAATCAACTGGCTGAATAATCATAATTGTCTGATAATATAATTTTCTGAATATATTAAATGGATTCTTTAAATATCTTGCAGCTGTTTTTCTGAGTTGTTTATCAAAAAACGCTAGAAGAAGCATGAGTCTGCCTCTTGCGGCATCTTTTGGCGTAGCATATGCTAAATATCTATTATAAAACAGGTGATTAAAAGTCTGAACTATTTCTATCCCTTTACGACCCATATAACCATAAATTTTATTTGTTCTGCCTAATCGACCAGTTAATAACCATTTGAATGAATCGGGTTTTTCAGAACCATTCAGGTATGCGCAGGGATCAAAGTCCGGATAGTCATTTCTTATAATTTCAACAATTTCCTCCGCTTTTATATCTGTCCTTTCAATTGTTTCCTCATTATAAACAAGTTGCTCCATTTCAATCTTCTTTGGTCCGAGATAGAAATCAACTTTCTCGTTATTGACTGCGCGGTAAAGTATAAATACCATTACCTGGACTTTATCAATATGTCTTTCTGCCCATTTTACCATTTTAGGAATATACTGTATTGTGTCTTCATAAACTGTGGAATTAAAAGAGCATGCAATATTTCCTGCTTTTGCAAGCATCTCTGCGAAATGAAGTCTTAATTCATTTAGTTCAAGTTCATTCTTATTTTTCCAGCCTGGCCGTCCCTGTTTACTGTCAATATGAAAAGTAAAACCAAATACCCCGGCCTTTTTTAGCTTATTTAAAAGTTCTTCAGTAAGTGCAAGTCCATTGGTATTTATTATTGGCTTTAAATCTCTTCTTTTTACTTCTTTTACTATCTCAACTATATCAGGATGCGTTAAAGGATCTCCACCTGCAATGGATACACCATCACTGTTGCGAAGTCTGATAAAAATATCCAGATCATTTTTTATTTCTTCAATTGTTTTATGGTTATTTTCATTTTTACGATAGCATCCATCGCAATGAAGGTTGCATTTAGTAGTAGGTTCAAGCCACGAAATAGAATTGTCTGTCAAATTCCACGGCAAGCGGTAATAGTTTTTGTGGTTAAGTTTTAACATTATCTATCTCCGGGTTTACAAATTTAGTAAGCGCGTAAAATTAAATGAACCGACTTTTAATTGCAACATCTTATTTTATAAATACTTATAATTATTCTTTATAGCAAGTCTGTCTAAAATAACAATCTAATTGGCGAAGCCATCTCTGTGTTCACTCTGTTTTTCCCAGTGGTTTAAGATTTTCTCTTTAGGAGCGAGGCCGAAAATCCCGGCGAAGACGGTTTTAAATCAAGCTCTTAATATTGAAGAATTGTATATTAAATTATCGATATCTTTTTTTCATTCCCGCTAAAAATATTTTCAACGTTCATCAGCTCCTGCCCCGCAGCAAAGTATAGGTAAAAACCACCCGTTAGGAGAGAGGGATGGGATTGTTTCCCTATAATCCAATCTTTTTTTATTTTACTCTTAGGAAGACGATTTTTATACTGGTTTTCTTACCGCCAGTATATGGAGAAATTTTTATTGTAGCATTTAATTTTTTGTCGGGAAAATCATAATAGAACCATTCTGCAATCCATTCATCAGGTTGGAAAAGATCAGGGTCGCCATATTCCTCATTCATATTATGAATGATTTCATAAAATATAGCTGAAACGGATCTGTTAATATTTTCAATCACCAAATCAACTTCATTAAGCTTATTTTGTTCAAAGAAGAATACCTGGATGTGCATTTTTTCCCCGAAATATTCTCCGCCTTCAAATCCTATTGCATCTTCCTTTTCATAACCCGGAAGTAAATTGAATTTTTCCTTCATGATATCTTTGACCACTTCTTTACCGGAATTCCAGTCAAATGGACCAAAGCCAAATAACTGTTTTTCCTGGGCGAAAATAATTAGAGTAAAAAATTGTGTACCAAACAGAGATATCCAGAAAAATTTTTTCATATTGAATTTAAACTTGTACTAAAAATTACTGAACTCAAAACTAATATAGGTTACTTATTATTGAGTTAAAACACAATCTTTAATAAAAGATATCCGTTTTTTAAATAGATAAATATTATTAATATGAAAATTTTATTGGTAGAGGATGAAGGGCTGGTTGCACTTTATCTGAAAAGGATACTAATTGAACATGGTTTCAAAGAAATTAATGTCGCCCGGAATGGTGAAGAAGCCGTAAGGAGGGTCGATGAATTTGAACCTGATTTATTGCTGATGGATATCCGTTTGGGAAAGGGAATAAATGGAATTGAGGCAGTAAAGCAAATAAATACCAAAAAAAGTATTCCGGTTATTTATATAACTGCATCTACTGATCAGCAAACTCACAGAGAAGCACTTAATACAAAACCACTTGCTATTATCTCCAAACCTATTGAGCCCGATGAACTGAATGAAATGATTGATAATTATTTTGATGTTCGGGGAATCAATTAATCGGGTACCTGCAAAATCTTACTTTAATATTTCTGGTTTTAGGTTATAAAAAAAATAATGAATAATTTTGACTATTGTGATTTTAAATAAAATCTCATAACATTGGAACATAATTTTATTCGAATCATTTTGACTATTATGAAAGGAGGGTGGCCTAAAAATAAGACTAATTCATCGGGATTAACCATACATTTTAAATTCTTCAATTTACGGAGGTAAAAATGAAATATTTGTTATACGTTAGATTCCTCTTATTATTGATAATCATTGTGCTTCTGAGTCAAAATTCATTTGGTCAGAATAAAAATTTTGTGGGGAAAAAGGTAGTTCGCGAGGGGAATAAAAGTGCAATTCAAACAGTACCGGAGTTAAATAAATCTAAAATTCAATCCGTCAATAATCAAATTAATACTAAACCGGAGTCATCAGGACCCGACTATGTACTTGGAGGTTCTGTTATTTGGCAGGCTCAGGATGGACTCGCGATTGCTAACTTTACTAAATTAAATGGTGATGGCTCTATTCCTGTAGTTGGATGGGGTTTGAATAATATGAGGGTCTCAAGGTATGGTAGTGTTAATAATACACCTTTATGGAATTATACGACAGCACCTTATGATCCGGGAACAGATGTAGCACATGGCATCATCACTGTGTCAAAAGGAAATGAATTTTTAGTACTTGATTCTGCAGAAACTGTATTATTCCAATATTCACTTCCCGATTCTCTTTACGCAAACTTTTCCGCTGTCTCCAGAGATGGTTCTCAGGCAATTTTTCTTGCACAGGCATTCGGAATTGGGAATACTGGCGTAATATATTCTGTAAATCTTACAGGAACTCCTTCTATAAACTGGATGTACACTGTTAATTATAATCAGATAGGAAACTGGACTGGTGCAGCATTTTCTGCTTCAGGAAACAGAATAGTAGTTAACGGCCGTTACAGAATTTATGTGTTTAATCCATCTGACGGAGCATTAATCTGGAGCGGTATTCTTGATAATTCGGAAGCACCTTCAGCTATCAGCGGTGATGGAAATATCCTTGCAACTGCTGATAATAATGGTTTCGTTCAAACCTGGTTGTTTAATGGTTCCAATGAATATAATATCTTATGGCAGTTTCATGTCCCTGCGGGAACATATACAAACTGGGCATCATCAGTTGCAATTTCAGCCGACGGCAGCACAGTATTGGCAGGGAGCCTGATCTTTCTTGGTGCAACTTATGATGGTGGTGTTTATGCTTTTGATACCTTTGGCGATGGTTCTCCTAAATGGATTTATTTGGGATTGGGAGATCTTGTTGATGATGTGGCATTATCCGATGATGGAAAAGTTGCCGCGGTATCAACCTGGGGAGATTATTATGATCAGAGTAAACCGGATCTCCTGGTTTTTGATGTTGAAACAGGTGATTTAACGTATAGTCTTGCCACACCGGGATCTTTCTTCACTGTCGACATATCTTATGACGGAAGCAAAGTGTTTGGCGGCGGTAAAGCCGTACACGCCCGGGATTTTGGAAACGGTGGACGCGCATATTATGTTGGTATTGATCTTGGCGGTGGAAATATTAGCGGTCATGTTAGTTTGAGCGGAACTTCTGATTATAGTGGTGTAGTTGTTAATGCTGTCGGTACTCCCCGTACTGCACTAACTAATTCTTCGGGAGATTATACTATTCTGAATGTGCCCGCAGGAACTTACACGGTTATGGCAAGAAAACCGGGTTATAATTTCGGAAGCGTTTCTAATGTAGTCGTTACTGATGGAAATACTACTTCCGGTGTAGATTTTTCTCTGACAGCATTTGCATCCGGAGCTCCAACATTAATGGCTTCAAATAATTCTAACGGAGATATATTGCTGAGTTGGACAACTGTATTTGATCGCGAAAGATTGAAATTCGAGAACGCAAAAGCAACCGGGGATGAATATCAGGAGATTGATGTCAATGCTTCTCAGGTTAAATCCATGAAAGGAGAACTTCAGAAGAAAGCATTGAATAAAAAGGAAGATAAATATTCTTCTCCACTTCTTGCCGATAGCATTGCAATATATAGAAGCACTCTTGATGGAGGACCTTATACACGTTTGATTAGTATCCCTGCTGCTCAAAACAGTTATGTTGATACAGGTGCTCTGGCCTTAACTACTTATTATTATGTTGCAACTCTATTTAATGGTACAGGTGAGAGTGAATATTCTGACCAGGTTGAAGGAGCAATAAATGATTCGCTCTTGACATTCAGTATAGTGGCTCCTTTGGCAACAGTACCGACCGTTGACGGGGTTATTTCTCCCGGTGAATGGGATGATGCAGTTAAAATAGATGTCTCTGATGTTTTAGGCTTCGGAAGCGGACCTAAGCCGCGTGGTTCAGCATTTATGTATTTTAAATATGATGACCAGACAAAAATGCTGTATGTGGCTAGTGAAGATTTGCTTAATCCCACTCTCGATGATGGTGAAGGTATAGGATTATATTTTGATGACAATAATAACGACGACTTTGAAACACAATTTGCTGATCCGATTTTCCAGGAAGGAAATTTCTGGGCTTACTGGCATCCCGGGGGATCTGATTTAAGATTCCGTCAGATATTTAAAGGCGGGGGGGTTGGAACGGTAACATATCTGAATGGCGCTCAGGTTGACTTTTCTGACGGAGCAGGATATGTGCAGGGAGAAGTTGCGATTCCAATGGACTTCATTAATGGAAATGATCTCCAGGTTTACGGACCGGATAATAAAGTTGGTCTCGGGGCATTTTTGAGAGCATATAATGCGGGCATTTCTACATTTAATGGCTGGTGGCCTCAAACTATGCACAGTCTTTTCATCCCTCATTATTTTGGAGATGTAAAAGTAAATATTATTCTGCCCGCACCACCTCAGTCCCCTGCAAACATTTCAGTAGATAAACAGGATAATAATCTCTTATTATCCTGGACAGATCCAACACTGGGACTTAATAATTATCCATTGCCATCGCCACCCACAATGGATGTATTTAAGAATGGTGAATTCTTGTCAAGCTATGGCACAGGTGTTCAATCAGTTCTGGATGATAATGTAGGATGCGGACAATGGTACCAATATGCTTTGGATGCATACATTGTTGATGGTACCGACACAATGAGAAGTCCGGTTAGTTTGCCTGTTGGCAATTTTGCCTGCTTTGATCCTACTCTGACACCAATAACATATGATGACAGCGCATGGAATTATTTTGCAATAGTAAGTGTAAATTCCGACGATAATAAATTCGGAGTGAGATTTACAGCTCCATTTTATCCCACTCGTGTAATAAAATTAGCCACTACCGTAAATTCAAATGCATATTTTGATTTTACTATTCAGAGAGATAGTGCAGGAGTACCGTCCGGACCAATTCTGGCTGGTCCTTACAGAGTCAGATCTACCAGTCCCAATCAAGTAAGCATTGCAAATCTCATTGTACCTGGAGATGATCCTCCGGTAATTACTAGCGGTGACTTCTGGGTAATAGTAAATTATTTACCTGATAGTCCTCTGAGTCCAGGTATCGGTGTCGATAGTGATCCACCCTATGCAAATCGCAGTATGTATTATACCAGAACTGAAGGATGGGTGCCTATTATTAATAGTGATCTGATGGTTACTGCATTCGTAACTGATACTGTTACTTCAATTCCGGTTGAACTTACTTCCTTTACTGCCACATTACATGGAAATAATGTGACTTTAAATTGGACAGTAGCTTCCCAGCTGAATAATAAAGGATTTGAAATTGAAAGAAAATCGGATAATAGTAATTTTCAATCGATATCATTTATTAAAGGTGATGGGACAACTACAGAACAAAAATCATACTCCTATGTGGACAAAGATTTGAAAAATGGAGATTATTCCTATCGTTTGAAGCAAATTGATTTTAACGGAACCGTTCAGTATTCACAAGTTATACAAGCCTCAGTAAACACTCCAGTTGTATATAATTTATCTCAGAATTATCCGAATCCGTTTAATCCATCGACACAGATTTCTTATCAGTTACCGGAACCTCAGATGGTAACTCTGGAAATCTATAATTCCCTTGGTGAGAAAATCCGTACTCTGGTAAATGAGAAACAGTCGGTTGGTTATCATACTATACAGTGGAAAGGAGATAATAATTCAGGTAACTCTGTTGCAAGCGGAATGTACTTATATAGAATAACAGCTGGCAAATTTACTTCAGTTAAAAAAATGTTATTATTGCGCTGATCTTATTGTTAATCATTTATTCAAAAGCGGTATATCTTCTATATACCGCTTTTTTTTGCCTGATCCTTGTTCTCCCATTAAATCGGTTACTTAAAGAA